>JANXWI010000508.1 GCA_025351205.1 Deinococcus sp. | reverse complement strand
GGGTAATTGACCAGCACCGGGTTGGGCACGTCCGGCTGGCTGACCAGCATGGTGCCGGGTTGCAGGATGCCCGCCCGCGCCCGGAACGACTGCGGCAGAAAGCGGTATTCGGGGCGCTCGGCCTCGGCCATGTCGAGGCGGCCCACCACCCGGATGGCGGCGTTGGATACGATGCGACGCTCGACCTCGCTGGCGGTCTGCTGCGCCCCGATCAGGATGATGCCCAGCGAGCGGCCACGTTCGGCAATATCGAGCAGCACGTCCTTGATCGGGCTGTCACCTTCACGCGGGGCATACTTGTTCAGCTCGTCGAGCACCACGAACACGGTGTTCTGCTTGCGGCCCACCCGCTCCTTGTACTCGAACAGATCACGCAGCAGCACGCCCACCACGAACATCTGAGCGTGGCCGGACAGGTTGTGAATGTCTACCACGCTCAGCTGCCTGTCCCCTCTGGTCAGGTTGGGCAGGTAGTCCTCGGCCTGCTTTCTGCTCACGTCACCCCGGATGATCGGGCCGAGCTGCTTCTGTACCCCGCGCAGCCGCCGCACGAAGGCCTGCATCGTGCCGGACGACGGATTCTTGCCCGTCCATCTCGGGTCGCCGCTCCCGTCGTTTTCCTCGGTGAGCTTGTACTCGATATAGCTGACCAGCTTGTAGAAGGTGTCGATCCTGATGCTGTCCAGGTCCTCAAATTGAAGATCCTCGTCCAGCGCGGCCTGTTCGTCGGCCTCCAACTTCCAGTCCCTGACGCTCAGGTACGGCGTCTCTCCATTTTTCGCCAGCCGGTACAGCTTCTCCTCGATGCTGCCGATAACGAATCCCAAGTTCAGGCTTGAGCTGCGGTCCGAAAAACAGTAGGGCAGCATCCGGCGCAGGCAGAAGTCGCGCAGGGTGAACAGAAACGGGGTCACGCCGCCGTCGGTGCGGTGTTCGACGTGCGCCATGATGCCGTCTGCGTTGGGCCTCGGTGGGGCCAGAAACTGCACGTCGCGGAAGGGTTCGGCGGGCAGCCCCAGCAGCTCGTAGCGGCCAGCAGAGAGGCGCTTCCCGGCCTGCACGCCCGCCTCGACCTCCTGCATGTTCCTGTTCGGCTGATCGAGAAACAGCAGGTCTTCGCCCTTGACGTTGAAGATCACCGCCTTGGTCTGCGAACTCTCCAGGCTCAGGGCACGGCTGCGAAAAATGCTGTGCAGCAGAAACAGGGCGTAACTGGTCTTGGTCGCCACGCCCGAGATGCCCGAGATGTTGATGTGCCCGCCGCTCTCGCCGTTCACGAAGCGGTAGTTGATGGGCATCACCTCGCCGCCCACCATCAGGCCGCCGGGAAAGGCCGCGTCCCCCATCTTGTCGGCGCTCAGGGCCATGCTCAGGTCGTCGCCGCGCGCCTGCCACACGCTGTCACCGGGTTCGGGCGGCACGAAGTCCTCGGGGTGGACCCGCGTGACCAGCACCCGCGCGGCGTAGCTGACGCTGGCGGGCAGCAGGCCAGCCATGATGTCTTCCACGTCCGACTCGAAGGCTATGCCCTCGTGGCGCTTGCGTACACTGTCCACCAGGCCATAAAACGCCACCTCGTCGCCGCCCGGCTTGCGGGTGCGCGCCACCACCAGATCGTCGAGCTGCACGCTTCTGCCCTGCGCCACCAGAAACCAGAACGCGGTGGGCGTGGCGTCCTCGGTGCCCAGAACCCGGCCCAGCAGCGGCTTGTGGGCGTCTGATTTGTGTGCTTCGGTCACGCTACGCTCGCCACAGCTGGCCCCGCCGCATCCGGAAACTGGGCCACGATGTGCGCCCGGATGCGCCGCTCGACGAGCCTGGAATCGCCCAGGGCGCGGCCCATCGCCTGTTCCAGCGCCGCCGTCGGGATCAGGTTCTGCGGGGCGCGGGCGTCCTTGTGGGGCAGGCTGCCCAGGCGGCACAGCAGCGTGCCGCTCAGGGCCGCCACCGCCCGCACGATGGGCGGCAGAAAGTCCGACTCGTCGGGGGCGTACATCTCCAGCCGCATGATGCCCGCCAGCGGATGCAGGTGAATCGGTGCCTCGCACAGCCGCACGTACCAGGTGAAGCGCGGGAACTGGTTGTTGCCGTACTTCAGATGCAGGACCGGGGTGCGCTCACCCGCCTTCATGGTGGACAGCAGGCCCATGCGGTCCGGCCCCAGGTACATCGCCCCGACGGTCTTGACGCAGCCCACCACCGCGCCGCCCATGTTCTGCCCGCGCAGGGTGCCGTCTTGCAGGGTCAGGGTCACCAGCGGTTCGCGCTCGTCCATCTCGTCGAAGGGCACCGCCGAGGCCAGCCCGTGCGACAGCTCCTGCTCGGCCCGCAGCATCAGCGCCTGAAGGTGCGCGGCGGGGGCGGCGGCGTGGTCTTCCCGGAAGGCCGTGGGCGTGTATTCCAGCCGCCCGGTGTGCGGGCTGCGCGGCGACAGCCGGGCCATATCCACGTTCATATCTGGGCCGTGGGCAAGCACGCGCATGGCCTTCACGCTCTCCAGCAGCGCCGGGCGGGTGCCGTGCGGGCAGAGGTTGACCGCCCCCGCCACGAAGGCCCCGTAGCCTGCGAAACTGCTGACCCCCGCGTCGTCCTCGATCAGCAGTCTCGCCTCCATGCGGGGCTTGCCGTCTACGACGTACACCCGCTCCAGCCGCCCGGGCAGCTCCTTTGGCGCGACGGCGGCCCAGCGCGGCGTTTCCACGTCGATCAGTTCCGCCGACTTCTGGGGCGTGAGAGAGAGCTGACCGTTCTGGGTGTCCACGGGCCAGGGGTCGAGGCGAATACGCATGACACGTATGGTAAAGCATGTGGGCGGATTGCGTGGAACGAATTTTGATGGGGGCGTAGCAGGGGCCTGTGGCTTATAGCGTGTGGCCTGTGGGAACAGCCCAGGGACTCGGGTTCGGCGGTCTGGCCTCGGATTCCTGGCCGTACCTACAGGCTACAGGCCACGTGCCACACGCTTACAGCTTCCCCAGCCGCTCCAGATGCCCCTGCCGCGTCCGGATGGCAATCGGCGCGGCCAGCGAACG
>JANXWI010000507.1 GCA_025351205.1 Deinococcus sp. | reverse complement strand
AAATGCTTACCAACATTAAGTTATTCATCTATTTTTAATTATTCAAAACCTCAAAATATGAAAGTACGCTAATGCAAACTTATGATATTATATATACATCTTTTAAGCCCGAGTTTAAACTCAGTGAGGAGATGAATGACTTGGCCTCCACCCGACTGGCACCGTCCAGGCACAAAAAAGAAGCTTAGGGGAGAGGTAGAAGGAAAGTATCGTCCCGCTAGTATATGGATATTGAATTTTACATGGGGATCCTTGATTTTTTTAGTCATATGCTTGATATTTGTTGCAATCCAAGGAATTACGATACGGCCAGCAGATGCATTATCTGGCAAGGACGCAGCAGGACTTGACTGGTTGACGGTAATTTTGATAAATAGCGCTAGTTCCCTCGCATCACTGCTTATTGTGCCACTGCTTGGTTTACTGGGACTGATGAGCTACGCCCTGGTAAATCTCAGACCAGGGCGTGTGGGTTCGCGCGTCATCATCAACCTCATTGCTGGAATACTTTTCATTCTCAGTCTTTTATTAATCTCATTTACCGTGATCAATATTGCCCTGTTCATCATTTTAGTGGCAACCGTTCTCCTGTTCACGGCGAACTCTTCGGAAACACGGCGATATTTGGAGGAATAATAAAATGCTCATGCGAACAGACAAAAAAACAGCTGCTGTTCGCATCTGGCATGTTCTGCTCAGCGCAGTGATTCTACTCTTTTCAGCCTGTTCAAAGCCGGGGACAGGTGGGACAACGAGTAGCATCAGCAACCGCCTCTGGGATACAGCGTCTCCAGTTCAACTTATGAACGCCGATATAAAAGCGCTGCCGTTTCCAGTACGGACGACTGGATCGGGTGTGAAGCAGCAGGTAGATCATTTCGCTGTAAGCAAGAGTGGCGTTATAGCGGCACAGAACTTTTCCGGTGGTGAAATGATGCTTTTCTTCCCCAACGGAACCCACCGGGCTTTACACCCCAAACAGGGCGAGGCTGAGTATGCATCGTCTCTGTACGAACCGAAATTCAGCCCGGACGGGTTGAAACTCGCTGTGGGATCGGACGATGGATCGAGTGGCGGAACCGTTCGGATCTTCGACGTCAAAAGTGCGCGGGAAGCACGAATCTTCAAAACATCTGTAGCAATGAGCGCGTCAACCGAAATATGGCAACACCTGTCATGGATGCCGGACAGCCAGACCGTCATCGCCACAGGTGGAACGGTCAAGTTGCTCGACCTCAAGTCGAAAGCGGTCGCCGAACCAGCAGTGCTGCTCGGACGCGAAGGCAGCCACTACGCTCTGTGGTCTCCAACCGAAGGCAATGGTCTTCGGCGTGACTGGGACATTCAGGAGGCGGCCAGCACCAGTCCAGGCGGCAACACTGTCGTCGCAGCCGGTCAGCACGGAATAAGCGTGTGGAGCATTCACCACGATGCCTATGACAACGGGAGTCTGCCAGCACGTGTCCTGGCCCCTGAAGTGGCGTACATCGATCTGATGTTCACACTTGATGGACGCTACGTGATCGCCTGTAGCGATAAAGGCGACATTGACATCTGGCGTACGAGCGACTGGAGACATGAGGCCCGCGTCGGTGTGGTCACCACCCCTTACAACGGGCAGTGGTTTCATGGTTCAGCTCAGGTGAGGCTTTCACCCGATGGTCAGTACGCTGCGGTGATTTACGACGGCATGGCGAATGCCCCGGTCCCTGGAATCACGATGATAGATCTACGGCGCGGACAAATCGTGGGGCATCTGCGCGCGCCCTACGGCCCAATCGCTTTTTCACCGGACAGCCAGACGCTGCTGCTTGGAGGTACAGGCGGGCTGACACGGTACCGCCTGGTTACCCGGACCAGATAGCCCTCTCCTGCTCCCTGACATCCAGGCAAGTGCCGGAGGCCAAACCCGTCTTGGGCGGCGAACCACGGTCCTCAATTGTGTGGGCGTTCGCTGAGCAACCACAACATGTCTTCATTTTGGGCTGTACGCGCTAGACTGCTGTTCATGTACACCCTGCACACGCATACGCCCGGCGGGAGAAGCGGCAGATGAGTACCCACCTCGGCACCGGCTGGGCCTTTCCCGTGGGCACCGACGCCAGAGGGCGGGTGGGGCTGGTCAGCGGGGTGCGCGCCGTGGAACAGGCCATCCTGATGCTGCTCATGACGCCCAAGGGCCAGAGGGTCATGCGCCCCGAATACGGCTGCCAGATTCACGACCTGGTGTTCGCGCCCAACGACGTGAGTACCCTCGGCCTGGCCTCGTACTATGTTCACGAGGCGCTGACCATCTGGGAGCCGCGCATCGAGCTGCTGGAGGTGGACGCCGACATCGACCCCGCCTACGCCGAACGCATCGTGATCAGCATCCGTTACCGTCTTCGCAGCGAGGCCAGCGAACAGTCGCTGGTCTTTCCCTTCTACCGGCTGCCCGCCGCAGACCAGGAGCTGGGGTAATTCGTGCCGCTTCCCACCGTCAATCTCGATGACCGCCGCTTCGACGACATCATGGCCCAGGCCAGGCAGCTTATTCCGCAGTACTGCCCCGAGTGGACCGACCACAACACCTCGGACCCCGGCATCGCCCTGCTCGAAGTCTTTGCCTGGATGACCGACCTGATGCTGTTCCGGGTCAATCAGGTTCCCGAAAAGATGTTCATCAAGTTTCTGGACATGATCGGCATGCAGCTCGACCCGCCGCGCGCCGCCGTCGCCCCGGTCACCTTTTACCTGGCCGCCGCGCCCAGCGAGCCGCTGACCATCGGCGCGGCCACCGAGGTGGCGACCATCCGCACCGAGGTCACCGAGGCCATCATCTTCTCGACGGAAGAAGACCTGACCATCTATCCGCCCCGGCTCAAGGCGGCCTTCACCGGCAACTCGCTGGGCGAGAACACCTTCACAGCGCACGACCTCGAGCGGCTGGGCGTGCTGGGCCACAAGGTGGCGGTGTTCTCCAGCGAACCGGTTCCCGGCGACGCCTTCTACCTGTGCCTGGAACACGACCACGGCTCGCACGTGCTGTCGCTGATTCTGGAGTGCGAGGTGGCCGGGGGCGCGGGCGTCGATCCCAGGGAGCCGCCCTTTGTCTGGGAGGTCTGGCAGGGCAGCCTCAACCGCTGGGCCAGCTGCACGGTGGAGTACGACGGCACGCTGGCCTTCAACACCTCGGGCGAGATCATTCTGCGCCTGCCCACCATGGCCGAGGAGGAATTTTTCGGCGAGCGCGGGCACTGGCTGCGCTGCCGCATCACCTCGGAGCAGAACTACGCGGGCTACAAGGTCTCGCCCGACATCGAGTCGCTGCGGGTCGAGTCGCGCGGCGGAACGGCGCTGGCCCGGCACGCGGTGGTGGTCAGAAACGAGACGCTGGGGCGCAGCGACGGCTCACCCGGACAGGTGTTCAAGCTGCTCAACAGCCCGGTGCTGTTTCTGGGTGCCCAGGAAGACGTGGTGGTGAGCGAAACGCCCGGTGCTGCGCCGCAAACCTGGACCCCGGTGACCGATTTCGCCGAGAGCAGCCCCGCCGATCACCACTTCCAGCTCGACCACCAGAGCGGCACGGTGACCTTCGGTCCGGCGCTGCTGCAACCCGACGGCACGGTGTACCGTTTCGGGGCCATTCCCGCCAAGGGCAGCCCGCTCAAGATGCAGCGCTATCTCTACGGCGGCGGCGTGATCGGCAACGTTCCGGCCCGGGCGCTGAGCGTCATGAAGGCCAGCATTCCCTACGTGGCCCGCGTCATCAATCACGCCCCGGCACTGGGAGGCCGCAACGCCCAGAGCCTCGACGACGCCGTGATGCGCGTGCCACACGTGCTGCGGACCCGGACCCGCGCCGTGACCGCCGACGATTTCGAATACCTCTCGGCCCAGGTGGACGGCGTGGCCCGCGCCCGCTGCATCACGCCCAACGTTTCGGGCGCGTCGGGCGAGACCGCCTTCCCGGGGCAGATCCGCACCCTCGACGTGCAGCCGGGCCAGGTGAGCATGGCGGTGCTGCCGCGCATCGAGGTGCCTGTGGGCCGCATTCCGCCCGACCAGCTGGTGCTGTCTGCCGAGCTGCGGGCCAGCGTCCAGACGCACCTCGACGAGCGCCGGATGGTGGGCACCACCCTGGAGGTCAGGAGCGCCCAGTATTCCTGGGTGAGCGTCACGGCCCTGATCCGGGTGCTGCCGGGCAGCTCCAGAGAGCTGCGTGCAGACGTGCAGCGCGCCGCGTTGGCCGCGTTGTACCGCTACCTGAACCCGCACGTCGGCGGGGCCTCGGGGACGGGCTGGCCCTTCGGACGCCCGCTGTACCTCTCGGAGCTGTACAGTCTGCTCAAAACGGTTCCGGGCGGGGACTTCGTGGAAGACGTGCAGGTATTTCTGAGCGACCCGGGGCAGCCAGGCACGCGCGAGCCGGTGGGCACGCAGCTGCTGCTGCCGCCGCAGGGCCTGATCGTCTCGGACGTACACACGGTGCAGGTCGAATGAGGCCCTTATACAGCTGCACAGCCAGCTTCACAGGCGACCCCTTCCGTGGCTGATCAGCTGTTCGTCCAGCTTCAGGGCGACACCCTCAAGATGCTCAGCCTCGACATGCATCTGCTCTCGATAGGCCGCACCCCCGACAACGGCCTGTCGCTGCCGCACGCCTCGGTGTCCATTCGTCACGCCGAGATCCGCAAGCAGGACAACCGCTTTGCCATCACCGATCTGGGCAACGGCGAGACCTTTCTGGCCGGGCGCAAACTGGTGCCGCACCAGCCGCAGGTGCTGGAGGAAGGCGCGCTGATTCAGCTCGGCCCCTACGTGCTGGCCTACGTGGTGAACAACGAGGTGCTTCAGCCGCCCGCCGAAGTCAGGCCGCTGCCCGCCGCGCAGGAGTGGAAGATCGTTCCGGCCAGGCCACCCATCACGCTGTACCAGCCGGAAAAGGCCGAGGGGCAGGTCAGCCCCTACCTGGATTACCTGCCCGGACTGTTCACCGAGTCGGAGTTTCTGAGCCGCTACCTGATGATCTTTCAGAGCATCTGGGAGCCGCTTCAGCACCGGCAGGACCACCTGGAGATGTATTTTTCGGCGTCCACGGCCCCGGGCAACATGCTCAGCTGGTTCTCGTCGTGGCTGGGCCTGGAGGTCGATCCCCACTGGCCGGAAACCCGCAAACGCCTGTGGCTGAGTGAAGCCATGGACCTGATGCGCTCGCGCGGCACCCGCTATGGCCTGATCCGGGCCATCGAACTGGGCTACGGGGTCACGCCCCAAGTCACCGAAGACCCGCAGAAGCCCTTTCAGGTGCTGATCCTGTTGCCTGCGCCCACCGACGACAGTGGCATCAGCCGTGAGAGCACCGAACGCCTGATCGCCCAGCACCTGCCGGCGCACGTCCAGTACGAGTTGAGGTTCGTGTAGCGCCGGAGGCGGGAGAAGGCCAGGACAAAACCTGATTTCGGGCGATTGAATCCTGGCCGGGGTAGGCTGACCTCGTGACCAGCGCGCCCGCTCCCCCCTGGACCGCCGCGCAGCGCTGGACCGTGGCCGCCACGGTGCTGGGGTCGAGCATGGCGTTTATCGACGGCAGCATCGTGAACGTGGCACTCAGCGCCATACAGGGCACCTTCGCCTCCGGGGTGGCCGGAAGCCAGTGGACGGTCAACGCCTACGCCCTGATGCTGGCTGCCCTGATCCTGACCGGCGGAGCACTGGGCGATCTGTACGGACGCAGGCGGGTCTTTGGGCTGGGGGTGGGGGTGTTCGCCGTGGCCTCGGTGGTCTGCGGCCTGGCCCCCAGCCTGGGGGTGCTGCTGGCGGCCCGCACCGTGCAGGGCGTGGGCGGGGCGCTGCTGATTCCGGGCAGCCTCGCCATGATCGGGGCGAGCTTCGACGATGCCGGGCGCGGGAGGGCGGTGGGGCTGTGGTCGGCGGCGACCTCAGCCACCAACCTGCTCGGCCCGGTGCTGGGCGGCCTGCTGGTGCAGTACCTGTCGTGGCGCTGGGCCTTTTTTATCAACATTCCGCTGGCCCTGATGGTGTTCTGGTGCCTGAGGGGCGTGCCCGAAAGCCGCAGCAGGGCGGCGCAGCGGCCCGACCTGATGGGATCGCTGCTGGTGACGCTGGGCCTGGGACTGCTGACCTTCGCGCTGATCCAGGCCGGGCAGGGACAGGGCACGGGCACACTCTTTCTCGCCGCACTGGGCGGAACCGGGACGCTGCTGCTGATCGCCTTCGTGGTCTGGGAACACGTGTCCGGAAAAAACGGTTCAGGCACCCCGATGCTTCCGCTGGGGCTGTTCCGCAGCGCGCCTTTCAGCGGCACCACCCTGCTGACACTGCTGCTGTACGGCGCACTGGGGGCACTGACCTTCTTTCTGCCTCTCAACCTGATCGGGGTGCAGGGCTATACCCCGGCCCAGGCGGGGGCCGCGCTGGTCCCGCTGGCCCTGCTGCTGACCGCCCTGTCGGGCGTTGCTGGGAGTGTGGCCGGACGGCTCGGGCCACGCCTTCCGCTGACGCTCGGGCCAGTGCTGTGCGCCGCCTCGTTCGCGCTGTTCGCCCGCACCTCACTTTCGGGCAGCTACTGGGTCAGTTTCTTTCCGGCCATCCTGGTATTGGGCCTGGGCCTCTCGGTGACCGTCGCCCCGCTGGTGAGCGCGGTGCTGGGCAGCGTGGACACGCGCTACAGCGGCACGGCCTCGGGCGTCAACAACGCCGTGTCGAGGACCGGCGGGCTACTGGCGGTGGCGGCGCTGGGGCTGGTGATGCTGGGCAGCTTCCGGGCTGAGCTGTCACGCGGCCTGGAGGCACAGAAGCTCCCGCCCGCCGTGGTCAGCCAGATGGTGGCACAGGCAGACCGGCTGGCCCAGGTGCAGGTGCCAGCCGGTCTGAGTGCACCGCAGCAGGAGACCGCCCGCCAGCAGATCAGGCTGGCCTTCGTGGCGGGTTTCCGGCAGGTCGGCTGGTGGTGCGCGGCGCTGGCCCTGATGGCGGGAATCGCAGGGTTTTGTTCGCTCGGCGGCAACCCGCTGTCAAAGCGTCCGGACCAACCGCCGTCTTCCGGCACCTGAAGAAGTCCGGGGGACCGCTTGAGGCTCCGATGTTTCGCTGAATCAGGCAGCTTTCACCACGTCAACTTCGTCCGGTTCAACCGCAGATAGACGGGATTACACGGCCTGACCGTATCTCAGATGAAGTGACCGCCGTGCGTCTGCACCGCCTCTTCGAGGATGGCCTGGGGCACGTTCTCGTCCACGGCCACAGCGCGGCCCCCGCTGTTCACGCCGCTGTCGATGCGGTTGTAGGCGTCGTCGTCCAGGTCGCCGTGGTCGTAGCGCCCGCCCGTCTCGTCCACGCCCGCCGCGCCGCCGATGCCGCCCACCGCCGCGCCCACACCCGAGCCGAGCGCCGCCATGCCCAGCACCACGGGCAGGGCGATGCCGCCTGTCGCCACGGTGGCGACGGTGCCGATCACAGCGGCGGCGGCCCCGGTCAGCGCGCCGACCACGGTGCCCTTGACAGCCCCGGCCCCGGCGTCTTCAGCGTCGCCGCCCACGCCGGGGTTGACTCCTCCGGCGGCGTACCCCGGGGCGCTGGTGGACGCACTATCCGTCATGGCGGGAGCAGTCCGGCGGTTGAGGGTGGAGCTACCCACCTCGGGCCTGACCGCGCCGCGTGCTTGCAGGTCGGCAATGAAGGCGTCGGCGGCGGCCACAGTCGGGAAAAGAATATGTTTCATGCCTCACAGTGTTGCGGCGAGCGTGTCCGGGCGCGTGAGAAGTGACGCAAGAAAGCCACACCTCAGGGCCACCGTCTGTTCACCTGAGCTTGAGCTGCCGGGGGCACTGATATCTTGAACACCGCTTCCCCGCGCATCTGGGATGAAGCGCGCTCAATGCGAGTCCAGAGACCTCAGTGCGGACGCTCCTGCCCTGTCCGCTCGGCCATGATCCGGGGCCGGTTCAGGCTTCAGCTGGCGCTCTCCGGCCTGATGAACGCGGCGGAATCGTAGTAGGTGCGGAACGCCTGAACCTGTTCACCCACGTATTCGATCACGCTCACGCCCCGGTAGCTCAGGTCGTGGCCGCCGCGCAGCTGGCCTCTGGCCTCCCACTCCATGATTCCGGTCTGGCCGCTGTCGGCGCTGTGGAAGAAGGTGCTGCGGATAATCTCGAAGTTTCCCAGATACGTTTCCCAGAATTCACGTGCCCCGTCCTGACCTTCCCAGGTGCGGGTGGTCAGGTTGTTCAGGCGCGAGTCGGCGGCGAACAGGGCCACCAGTGGGGCGGGGTCGCACGTCTGCTCGGTGGTCTGGAGGGCCTGCATGAACTGTTCGGTGAGGGTCGCCATGTGCCCACCAGAACACGGCGATGCAGGCGCGATGGTAAAAAATCGTGCCAATGCTGCTGCATGAACACAGTCTCAAGGCCGATGCAGTTCCAGATCATGCAGGGTTCCAGATCAAGCACAATTTCGCATCAAGCACCGTCCTGTGGCCGGTACCTACATTCCCGATGCCAGCACGTCAGGTTCAGCCCGGCGGAAGACTCAACGTGAACACGGCCCCGCCGCCCTGATGGTTGGCCGCCGTCAGGGTGCCGCCCTGCGCCTCGGCCAGGGCGCGGGCAATCGCCAGTCCCAGGCCGCTGCCCGCCCCGCCCTGCGGACCCCGGGTGCGGCTGGCATCGGCGCGGTAAAAGCGCTCGAAGGCCCGCGAAAGCGCGTCCGGCGAAAACCCGGGGCCGTGGTCGCGCACCCACAGCCGCACCTGCCAGGTCTGGGCCAGCCCCGCTGAACCGCTGGACAGGTCGGGGCCATAGCCCTGCTCCGCGCCCAGCTCGATCTCTGACGGGGCGGCGTAGCGCAGGGCGTTGTCGAGCAGGTTGTGCAGAATCTGCATCAGGCGGTCCGGGTCGGCCCGGACGGGCAGCGCTTCGGCGGGCAGATGAAGGTTCAGCCGTGACCCGGCCTCCTGCGCCCTGCCCGCGAACAGGTCCGCGAGCTGACGAAGCTGCTGGCCCGCGTCGAGCCGCGCCGGGTGCAGCGTCAGGGCGTTGCCCTCGGCCAGAGACAGTGTCCGCAGGTCGCCCACCAGCCGGGCGAGCAGCAGCACCTCGGCGTGCAGACGCGACAGGCTGGCGGCGTCGGGGGCGTTCAGGCCGTCCTGAATCGCCTCGATCTCGGCCCGTAACACGGCCAGCGGCGTGCGCAGGTCGTGCGCCACATCGGCCATCAGGCTGCGCCGCCAGGCTTCCTGCCGCTCCAGGCCCTGACTGAGCGTGTTGAAGGCCGCCGTCACGCTTCTCAATTCGTCGTTGGTGCGCGGCAGCGGCAGCCGGACGCCGCGCTCTCCGCTGGCCACACGGCTGGCCGCGTCTTCCAGACGCAGCAGCGGGCGGGCCAGCTGACGGGCCAGCAGCGCCGAGGCCGCGAAGGCCAGCAGGCTGGCGAGCAGTCCGGCCTGCCAGATGCTGCGGCCAAACCCGCGAAACACCTGGCGCAGAAGTTCGGTCTGGCCCGCGTCGAGCGTCTCAGAACTGGCCTGCGTGCCGCCCAGCTGATTCAGACCGGCCCGGATCAGCTGCGGGTCGAGCTGCGAAAGTGCCCGCAGGCCCGCCGCGACGGTCAGACCAACGGTCAGCAGCACCGCCAGCACCGCCACCAGCCCGAACACGAAGGCGAGCCTGCGCCGCAGCCCAAAGCGGGGGCCACGCCTGCGCCGCACACGCCGTGGACGGCGCAGAAACCGGCCCGGCCCCAGCCAGCCAGCTGTCCGCCATCCACGGCGACTCACCGGAGGGCCAGTCGGTATCCGACCCCGCGCACGGTCTCGATCCAGGGACCGTCCTGCACTCCCTCACCTTCCGCGTTCTGGACCTCGGCCAGCTTGCGGCGCAGGTTCTTGATGTGGGCGTCCACGGTGCGCTCGTCGCTCATGGCCCCCGGCGCACTGACCACCGCCAGCAGCTCGGCCCGTCCCCGGACCCGGCCCAGGTCGCGCAGCAGCAGCGCCAGCAGCCGCAGTTCGGCAGCCGTCAGGTCGAGCAGCACGCCTCCCGAGGTCGCCCGGAAGGCGGCGGTGTCCACCGTCAGGGTGCCCGCACGCAGCACCTCGCCCGCCCCCAGCTGGCCCCCAGTGCGCCTCAGCACCGCCCGCACCCGCGCCACCACCTCGCGCGGACTGTACGGCTTGACCACGTAGTCGTCGGCCCCGATGCCCAGCCCGAGCAGCCGGTCTATCTCCTCGTCTCTGGCGGTCAGCATGATGATCGGCAATTCCGACTCGGCCCGCACGCGCCGCGCCACCTCCAGGCCGTCCATGCCCGGCAGCATCAGGTCGAGCAGCATCAGGTCGGGGCGGGCCGCCCGCCACAGTTCCAGGGCGCGCGGCCCGCTGCTGGCCCGTTCGGTGTGGTAGCCCTCGCGGCGCAGGTACTGTTCCAGAATCTCGGCCAGCCGCTGTTCGTCCTCCACGATCAGGATGGTCTGGGACAGCATGGGCTGAGGTTGCACCGACTGGGACAGCTCGCTGTGCCGATCAGGATGGGCGGTGTCTGGCATGGCTGACCTCAGATCGGGAGGGCGAGAAATCGGGGCGCGGCCCATCCGCACCAACGCTACTCGCCGTCCAGCCCCCTGAGAATAATCCCCAGTTCGTCGGCGTTGATCTCGCCGCGTGCAAAGCGTTCGCGGGCGATCTCGGCGGCGCTGTCACGCATCCAGGGCATGCGGGGCGGCTTCCAGTCGCGGTTCTCCTGCGACGTGGCCTGCGGACCCTCGCTTCCGCTCCCGGCACCGCCGCCCATCATGGCCCAGCGGCGTCTGCGGCCCCCGGAGCGGTTCCAGCGGAAAAACAGAAACGCGCCCAGCAGCGCCAGCAGCACGAAGCCGAAGCCGCCGCCGTCATGTCGCGGATAGGGCGCGTAACCGTACCCCTGGCCTGCACTTCCCTGAAACGGAACCTGGACGCTCGGAATCTGAATGGTCTGGGCGGGTGGGTTGTTGATAAAAATATCCATGCCTGTTCTCCTCTCCTGCCTTGTACGGTCAGACGCTCTGCCTGCCCTGCACCGAGGCTAGGACAGGCCGCGTGAAGGGCGCACGGGCAGGGTGTGAAGCGGGCGTGAAGAGGAGCCAGGTGCCGATTGGGGGGGGATTGCCTGGACGCGACGTAGCTGCACATTCCTATGGGGCACTGATTCTCACGGGGCAGTAGGCTGTGCCCATGCAGCCACCCATCTGGGACGCGGAGCAGTACCGTCAGCGCCACGCCTTCGTGTTCCAGAGCAGCCAGGACCTGGTCCACGACTGGCTGGCCCCGCAGCCGGGCGAGCGCATTCTCGACCTGGGCTACGGCACGGGCGAGCTGAGCGCCCGGATGGCCGAATGTGGGGCCGAGGTACTGGGCACCGATTCGGCGGCCAGCATGATCGGGGCGGCCAGGGCCAGTCATCCGAGGGTGCGCTTCGAGGTGCAGGACGCTCACCACCTCGCGTACAGTCAGGAGTTCAGCGCGGTCTTCAGCAACGCCGCGCTGCACTGGATGAAGCCGCTGCCCGCCGTGTTCGCGGGCGTGTCTCGGGCGCTGATGCCCGGCGGACGGCTGGTGCTGGAAATGGGCGGCGCGGGCAACGTACAGGTCACGCTGGACGCGGCAGAACACGCCCTTCAGCGGCTTGGGCTGCCAGAGCTGGCGCACCCCTGGGTCTTTCCCAGCACAGCCGCGTTGGCAGGGCTGCTGGAGGACGCGGGCCTGCGGGTCGAGCGGACCCGGTGGTTTGAGCGTCCCAGCCTGCTGCCGGGCGAGGACGGGTTCCGGGCCTGGCTTGGGAGCTTCGGCGGTGGCTGGCTGGCCCCGCTGAGCGGTGAACAGCGACGGGAGGTGGTGCGGGAGGCCGAGGCGTTTGCCCGGCCCCATCTCTGGAACGGCTCGGGCTGGGTGTCGGATTACTGCCGCCTGCGGGCGCTGGCCGTGCGTCCCTGAAAGAAATCCTAACTTTATTCGGTCTAATGCTCTGCGGCCCCGGACGGTCTTCGGCGCTATATTCTGGCCGTGAACCTCGACCTCGCTGGCCTGCTGACCCTATCGAACCTCAACGGCGTGCCCGGGCGCGAGGACGCCGTGCGCGAATACGTGCTGTCGCAGCTGGAGGGCCTGAGTGACGAGGTGCGGGTGGACGCGCTGGGCAACGTCATCGCCTTCCGGGCCGGACACGGAACAGGCACAGACGCGCCCCGCGAACGGATCATGCTCAGCGCCCACATGGACGAGATCGGCTTTCTGGTGCGCTTCATCGACGACAGGGGCTTTCTGCGGGTACAGGCGCTGGGCGGTTTCGACCCGCGCACCCTGTTCGCCCGCAACGTGACGGTGCTGACGCGCGGCGGCCCGCTGCCGGGCATCCTGACGCCGGGGGGTCGGCCCATCCATATCTCCAGCGCCGATGACCGCAAGAAGGTGCCCGAGCTGCGGGAATTCTTCATTGACCTGGGCCTGGGGGCCGAGCAGGTGCGGGCACAGGTGCGGGTGGGCGACATGGTCACGCTCGAACAGGCGGCCCGGCGGGTGGGCGACCTGGTGGTGGGCAAGGCGATGGATGACCGCGCCAGCGTGTTCATGCTGCTCGAGGTGCTGAAACGGCTGGGAGCAGATCGGCCCAGGCACGACGTGTACGCGGTCTTCAGCACCCAGGAGGAGGTCGGGCTGCGCGGGGCCATCACGGCGGCCTACAGCGTGCAGCCGACCATCGGGGTGGCGCTGGACGTGACGCTGGCCGTCGATACGCCCGGCGTGGAGGCCCACGAGGCGGTGACGCGGGCCGGGGCAGGCATCGGCATCAAGGTCTACGACAGCAGCATGATCAGCGCCCGCACACTGGTGGACACCTTCGCCGATCTGGCCGAGGCCGAGAACATTCCGTACCAGCTGGAGGTGCTGGGCCAGGGCGGAACCGACGGCGCGGCCATCCAGCGCAGCCGCGAGGGCGTGCCCACCGTCACGCTCAGCCTGCCGACCCGCTACATCCACAGCGTCGTGGAGGCGGTGCATCTCGCCGATCTGGAAGCCGGGGTGGCGCTGCTGCTGGCGTATCTGAAGTAGGTCTACTCGCTCGCCTTCTGTGCGGGCCTGCCCTCCACCCGTCTGCCTTCCAGCTTTCTGGGCACGCTCATAAACAGGTTGTTGACCGACTCGCACAGCGTCGGGTGCGCGATGGTGGCGTTTCTCAGGGTGCTGGCGCTCAGGCCGCCCATCATGGCGAATTGCAGCGCTCCCAGCAGCTCGCCGCCGCCCGGTCCCAGCACGCTCACGCCCAGCAGCAGGTCTGTTTCGTCGTCCACCACGGCCCGCATCAGGCCCGCCGTCTCGCCCATCTCGATGGCGCGCGCCACCCGGCTCATGGGCAGGGTGTAGACGCGCGTGGGAGCGGTGTGGCGCTCGGCCTCCTGGGCGTTCAGGCCGACGCGCCCCAGTTGCGGGTCGGTGAACAGCGTGTAGGGCACCATCCGGCCCGCCGTGCTGAGGTGTTCGCCGTCCAGCAGCGCGCCCTTCACGATGCGGTAGTCGTCGTACGACACGTGCGTGAAGGCCGGGCCGCCTTTGACGTCGCCGAGGGCGTGGATATGGGCCACTGAAGTTTTCAGGTGTTCGTCTGCCACCACGTAGCCGTGTTCGTCGGTCCGGACGCCCGCCGCCTCCAGGTTCAGCGCCCCGGTGTTGGGGCTGCGCCCGGTGGCGACCAGCAGCACGTCGGCGCTCAGCTCGGCGGTCTGCCCGCCCGCGTCCTGCACCGTCATGACCGTCTGCGTGCCCTCCCGGCGCACCTTCCGGGCCGTATGCCCGGTCAGCACCCGGATGCCCTCGCCCTCCAGCACCCGCCGCAGCTCGTCGGCCACGTCGGCGTCTTCACGCGGCAGCAGGCGCTCGCCGTGTTCCACCACCGTGACCCGGCTGCCCAGGCGGGCAAAGGCCTGGGCCAGCTCCAGGCTGATGTAGCCGCCGCCCAGCACCAGCAGGTTCTCCGGCAGAATTTTCAGCTTCAGTGCGCCGCTCGACGTGATGGCCTGAACGGTGTTGCTGGCGTGAACGGTGTCCAGACCTTCTAACTTCGGCCAGGTGGGGCTGGTCCCGGTGTTGATGAAGATGTGTTCGGCCTGAAGCGTCTGTTGGCCGCCCTCTCTGAGCGCCACCCGCACCTCGTGCGGGCCGGTGAAGCTGGCCTCTCCGTAGACGAGCCGCACCCCGGCGGCCAGCACCGACGCCTCGCTGCCGTCTCTGAACGAATCGACGATGCCCTGCACCCGCGCCATCACGCCCGCGAAATCGACCTCCGGCTGCGCGCGTACCCCCAGCGGGCCGGACGTGCGCGCCACATGCGCCGCTCGGGCGCTGGCGATCAGGGTCTTGGTGGGCGTGCAGCCCTCGTTGACGCAGGTGCCGCCGACGTGTTCGCGCTCGACCAGCGTCACGTCCCAGCCGGCCTTTGCCAGCGCCCCGGCCAGAGGGCCGCCCGCCTGCCCGGCCCCGATCACCAGGGCTGTTCTCGGGCGCGAATCTGCGGGCTGCCGTTCGGCGCCTTCTGTCTGAGTGCTGCTCATGCCTTCCTCCGGGTGGACGCGTGCTGGCCCACGGATTCAATTCTGGGGGCTGAGCGGCCCTCAGAAGGCGTTTCTAAAGGTTCAGGCAGGATGCCCGGTCTGTTTTCTCCGACGTGGCCTGTTTTCTCTGACGTGGCCTACAGAGCCGGGCCGCGTTGCGGGGCACAATCGCCGCATGGACGACCTGCCCACCGACCCTCTGGAACTGCCCGCCAACGCCTTTCGCCGCCAGGACGAGACGCCCGACGAGCAGTTTTACCGCGAGGCGCGCTTCGTGGCCCACATCGACGAGGGCGCCAT
>JANXWI010000485.1 GCA_025351205.1 Deinococcus sp. | reverse complement strand
TCCAGCGCCAGCGCGGCAACGTGGGCCGCGACGCCACCCTCAACAGCCTGGTGGTCACGATGGGCGGCACGCTCTCGCGCACTGAGATGCAGAGCTATCTGCTGGGCCAGGGCAGCGACTCGGAGATGCTGGCGCTGTATTTCGCCAACCAGGACCAGCACTTTGACCACTACACCCTCCAGCATCACGCCGCCGCCAACGCGCACAGCGACCTGCTGTACAAGGGCGTGGGCGACGACAGCAGCGTGGGCGTGTTCTCGGGCATGATCAAGGTTGATCTGAACGCCCAGAAGACCGACGCCTATCAGAAGCACCGCACCCTGATGCTTTCCAATGAGGCCCGCAATTACAGCGTGCCGCAGCTTGAAATCAATGCCAACGACGTGCGTTGCAGCCACGGCAGCACCACCGGGCCGGTGGACGCCGAGCAGCTGTTCTTTCTGAAGTCTCGCGGCATTCGTGAAGAACAGGCCGAGAAGATGCTGGTCACCGCCTTTCTGGAAGACGTGCTGACCCGTGTACCGCTCAGGAGCGTGGTGGCCTACATCGAGGGCATCATTGCCGAGAAGGTCGGCGCGGCTTAACGTTCAGAGGATTCAGAACAGAAACCGCGCCGACCAGGACTTGAAAAAGTAGGGCCTGCGCGGTTTTTCTGATGAAATGTGGAATTGATGGTTCGGACAATCTTTCGTCGTCACTTTGGGGACCGAGAAAACGCGGTGTCCATCGGTGCCAGATCTCCCGTTTCAAAAACTATTCAAACAGGTGTCTATCTCGCGCCTACTTGCGGTTCTGCAACTGCACGTAATGCGCGTCCACGGCCCCGCTGTACACCGCGTCGGGGCGCAGCAGGCGGTTGTCGCGCTCGTACTCGTTGACGCTCGCGCACCAGCCCGAGATGCGGGCCAGGGCAAAAATCGGGGTGAAGTATTCCTTGGCGATGCCCAGGTCGCTGTACACCGTGCCGGAATAGAAATCGACGTTGGGGTAGATGCCTCTGCTGCTCAGGCGCTCGATGACCGTGGCCTCGATCACTTCCAGAATCTGGTAATACAGGCTCTTGCCTTCCTTCTCGGCCACGTGGGCGGCGTAATCGCGCAACACCTGGCTGCGGGGGTCGAAATACTTGTAGACGCGGTGCCCCACGCCCATGATCTTTTCCTTGGCGTCGAGCTTGGCGGTGATAAAGGCGGCGGCCCTGTCGGGGGTGCCGATCTCGTCGAGCATGTCCATCACGGCCTCGTTGGCCCCGCCGTGCAGCGGCCCCTTGAGCGCCCCGATGGCTGAAACGGCGGTGCTGTACTGGTCGCTGAGCGTGCTGGCCGTGGCAATCGCCGTGAAGGTGCTGGCGTTCATGCCGTGATCGACGTGCAGTACCAGCGCGATGTCGAACAGCTTGGCCTGCTCGGGGGTGGGTTCCTCGCCCTTGAGCATGTACAGAAAGTTACCCGCGTGGGTCAGGTCCGGCCTGGGCGCGACGGGCGGCAGCCCCAGCTGAGAGCGGTTGATGGCCGCGATCAGGGTGGCCATCCGGGCGATCAGCCGCACCGAGATCTCGCGGCGGGCGGCCTCGCCGGTCTCCTCGGCCTGAGGGTCGAACAGCGCCAGATGCGACACGGCGCTTCTGAGCGCCTGCATCGGGTTCACGTCTGCGGGGTAGGCGGCGATCACGTCCAGCAGCTGCTGGGGCACGGCGCGGTTGGCCCGCAGCTGCGCGTCGAAGTGCGCCAGTTCGGCGGCGCTGGGCAGGTGGCCTTCCAGCAGCGCCAGGCTCAGCTCCTCGAAGGTGCTGTTCTCGGCCCACTCCTGAATCGGGATGCCCAGATGGGTCAGTATTCCTTCGGTTCCGTTGATAAAAGTGAGCTTCGTCTCAGTGAAAAGCACACCCTCCAGCCCTTTGGCGATATTGGTCATGTTGCCCACACTTTATCACCACGCCCCGGCTGGCACGGATTTACCCCCTACCGTCCCCGCTGTGGTGACAGCGTGATGCGGGGGGAAAATCCGCCGTGAGAAGGCCAATCAGCGTTCGGTGTCGAGCAGCAGCGTCACCGGGCCGTCGTTGGTGAGCGTAATCTGCATGTCGGCCCCGAACACCCCCTCCTGCACCTGCACGCCCAGACCGCGCAGGGCCGCGTTGAAGGCGGCGTACAGCGCCCTGGCCTGCTCGGGTGGGGCCGCCCCGCTGAACCCCGGACGCTGGCCGCGCCGGGTGTCGGCGTAGAGCGTGAACTGACTGATGCTCAGCGCCGCGCCGCCCGTGTCCTGGAGCGAGCGGTTCATGCGCCCGGCCTCGTCTGAAAAAATGCGCAGCTTCGCGGTCCGTGCTGCCAGGGCGCTGGCCGCCTGTTCGGTGTCGGCTGGCCCCACCCCCAGCAGCACCAGCAGGCCCGGCCCGATCTCGCCCACTGTTTGCCCGGCCACCACGCAGTCGGCCCGCGTGACCCGCTGAAGCAAGGCCCTCACGCGGGGTCTGGGCAGGTTTGCAGCCGCTCGCTCAGACCTGCGCTGCCCAAACCTAAACCTGCGCTGCCCTGACCGCCTCTGTATGCCGTTCTGAACATGATCGAGGAGATCGCCGTCCGTTCCGCCGTCACGCCAGCCTTCAATTTGCCAGCCGTTCGCGCAGCCTCGTTACGGCCTCCGTAAGCAGGTCGGCCTCGGTCATGTCGAGGTTGCCGCGCGTCTTTTCGGCCAGCATGGTCAGCAGGCGCAGACTGCGCGTGGCGGTCTGGCGGGCACGTTCGGGCGATTCGCTCAGACCGTCACGCCGGGCCAGGGCGCTGCTGGCGTTCAACTCTCCCAGCGCGGCCTCGGCGGTGGCCTGAAGACTGTTGACGAGACCTACGAAATCCTGATTCGGCATTGCTATAGGGTACCGCCTGCGGGCTATTGCCAGAGAATGTCCGGAGGCCCGGCCTGGGTTGGCTCCCGTGTGCCGATGTCTCAGAACTCTGGTCAACCCGGAATCCCGACCAGCGAGAAGCCCAGCCGCTCAGAATCCCGGTCATACGGATTCCGGCCACCCAATATCCAGGGCAGCGCGAACCGATCAATGGGGAGCAATTGGTCGGATTTCTTTGGCTGCCTGGCCCGCTTCCCCCACACCCCCTGCTCCTCTCCCGCAGGGGCAGCGGGGAAAAAACCGTCAGATTGGTTGACGCTGATCTTCTAAAACAGAGTGCCCTGGCCTTCGGGCGGCCTCAGCGGGTCGCTCATCCCTTCTGGCACGCCACCGTCCAGCACCCGCCGCACCTCACGGACGTCGCGCCAGGTGAGGCTCTTGGGGCCGCCCACCGCGCGGCTCTCGTTGCGCAGCAGATAGGCCGGATGAAACATCGGCATCAGCAGCGCTTCCCACAGGCCACCCTGCTGCCGGTAGGGATGCCACACGCCGCGCAGCTTGGTGATGCCCTGCTTGGTGGAAAGCAGGTACTGGGTGGGCGTGTTGCCCAGCGTCAGGATGATCTCCGGACGCAGCAGGGCCAGCTGCGGCTCCAGCCACAGCGCGGTGCAGGTCACGGTCTCGTCGGCCTCGGGGTTGCGGTTGGCGGGCGGGCGGCACTTGACGATGTTGGTCACGTACACGTCGCCCCGGCCCAGCTGCACCGAGTCCAGAATCCTGTCGAGCAGCTGCCCGCCGCGCCCCACGAAAGGCCTGCCGACCCGGTCCTCGTCGGCTCCCGGCCCCTCACCCACGATCAGGACGCGGGCCTGCGAGTTACCGTCCGAAACCACCACCTGGGTGCAGCCCGGACGCAGCTTGCAGGCCGTGCAGCCCCGGTTGCGCTCCTCGAGGGCAGCAAGTTCTTCAGCGTCAATAACAACAGTGGTTTTCTCTTCTGCGTCCTGCTGGCCCTGCGCTGCTGAAGTCTGGGCTGCTGGAGTCTGGACTGCTGAGGGCTGGGCCGCTGAAGTCTGGGCCGCTGAATCCGGGGCTGTCATGGCTTATTTTAGCGTGCCACAGGACATAAGCCTAGAGCAACCAGCAGGACCGCGCCGCCGAAAACAACAGGATTCCGGTAGCTCGGCAGACTTCTGTTTCAGGCGAGGCTGCCAACAGCGTCTGGAGACGGGCGTGGCGTTCTTGTGGTCACGTCAAGATGGACGTGGCCGGTCCTGTGATCCTCCTACAGAACAAGGGTTCAGAAGTGATCAAGCCCGTCGCCTGCCCAGGCTCAGAACACGGTGTTACGGTCGATTCATGACCCCTTCTCCCCTGCCGCCTACGCCAGCAACGCCACTGCACCTGCGCGCCTCGGCGCTGAGCCGCTTTCTGTTCGCCCATCCGGGCATGGCCCCGGTGTGGCTGCTGCTGCGGCTGTAGAGCATTTGTCCGAATTCCAGTACGAGAGAACCGCCAGGGCGTCCCTCCATTCTCCCAACTGCTCACCAAATTCACTCCCTCTGGTCGGTCAAAATAAGAAAGCTATTTTGACAAATGCTTTACGTGGGCTGGCAGTGGCTGAGTTCGGGGCTGGAAAAGGTGGGCAATCCGGCCTGGGTGGGGGCAGACGCGGGCAAGGCGGTGACCGGATTCCTTCAGGGGGCGGTGAAGAAAACCGGCGGCGAGATGCCCGACGTGACCGGCTGGTACGCCCGCTTCATCGGGAACGTGGCGCTGCCCAACTCGGGACTGTTCTCGTACCTGGTGGCCTTCGGGGAACTGGCGGTGGGCGCGGCCCTGATCCTGGGGCTGCTGACCGGCGTGGCCGCCTTTGCTGGCATGCTGATGAACTTCGCCTACCTGTTCGCGGGCACCCTGAGCAGCAATCCACTGCTGCTGCTGCTGGGCCTGCTGCTCGTTCTGGCGTGGCGGGTGTCGGGCTGGTGGGGTCTGGACCGCGTGGTGCTGCCGCGCTGGTGGGGCTGGGACAGGGTGGATCAGGAGGTGCGGCGGGGCCAGACCCAGACCGAGCAGGCGCGGCGTTAGCCTGGAGCATGACCTCCACTGAACGGCGCCCACGCCCGGCCTATCCGTACCACCACGCGCTCGGTACGCGCTGGGGCGACAACGACGTGTACGGGCACGTGAACAACGTGGTGTATTACAGCTATTTCGATACGGCGGTCAACGCCTTCCTGATCGCGCAAGGCGTGCTCGATCCACATTCCGGCGACGTGATCGGGCTGGTGGTGGAAACAGGCTGTCAGTATTTTGCGCCGATCAGCTTTCCCGAGGTGCTGAGCGTGGGCCTGGGCGTGGAGCGGCTGGGCAACAGCAGCGTGCGCTACGCCGTGGGCATCTTCAGGGAAGCTGAGGACGCTCCGGCGGCGCAGGGAAACTTCGTGCATGTGTACGTGGACCGCCGCACGCGCCGCCCGGTCCCGCTGCCCACGGCGCTGAG
>JANXWI010000454.1 GCA_025351205.1 Deinococcus sp. | reverse complement strand
TGTCCTGCCAGCCCGAGAGCAGCTTCTCGTAGGGCAGGAATTCGTTGGCGACCATCACCAGCCGCCCGCCCGGCCTGAGGCGACGCTCTGCGGCCAGCACGAACTCGGCGGTGATGTCGAGCACCACGCCGCGCCCGACGTGAAAGGGCGGGTTGCTCAGGACCAGGTCATAGCCGCTGTCGCCCAGCGCCGCGTCCACGTCCGAGTGCAGGACGTGGGCGGCCAGCTGATTGGCCTCCAGCGTCGCCTCGGCGCTGCGTACGCTCTGGAGGTCGGCGTCGAGCAGGGTGGCCTCGGCCCCCTGTGAGGCGGCCCACGCCCCGAGCACACCCGACCCGCAGCCGATGTCCAGCACCCGCTGGCCCCGCATCTGCTGCCCCGCCAGGGTGTCCAGCAGCAGCGCGGTGGCCCGGTCCAGCTTGCCCGCGCTGAACACGCCGGGCAGGCCGACGATGTTCAGTCCGTGCGTCTCGTACGTTTCGGCCACCGGCTGCGGCGGGGTGACTCCGGGGCGGCGCACCAGTTTCGCCACGCGCATGCCACCCTCGCGGGCAATCGTCTCGCCGGCCCCGAACAGCCCCGAAGCCCGGCGCACGTAACGCTCGAAGCCCTTATCTTTATCTCCGGCCAGAAAGAGCGTGCCGCCCGGAGGCGTGCTGGCGTGTGCCCAGACGATCTGCGCCTCGGCGTAGGCGCTGCCCCGGTCCCCGGCTAGCACCATCGCCACCACCCCCGCGCGGCCCACCCAGACGCCGCTCAGGTCGTCGCCGGGAATGGCGGCTGTCGGTTCGTGTCCAGACGCCATGAGCGCCGCCAGCGCCGGGGCCGAACCTTCCACCGCCCGCAGCGTGACCCCTGGCAGGCAGCCGATCAGGCCGCCCATCGCGGTCAGGTCCAGCACTTCGCCGCGCACTCCTTCTCTGAACATGGTCGTGACCAGCAGCGTCTGGGCCGCGTCCAGGCCGGGAGCGCCGCGCACGCCCGCCTTGGTCGCCACACCGCGCCGCAGGTTCGACAGTTTGGGCGGCAGCTCTGCCGGATAGGTCTCGAAGTAGCCCCGCGCCCTGCCGCTGTGGGGGGCCAGCGCCGCCGCCTGGGCAGGTTTGGCCCGCACCGTGCCGATCTTCAGGGTGCGCTTCTGGGGGGGATCATTCTTGGTGGACACGCCTTGCAGTATGCCGTCTGGGGTGGTTTGGTTTGGCGTGTGCTGTTGGGCCAGGGCTTTGAGCATTTGCCCTTCCCCACCCCCCAGCCCCCTACCGCTCTGACCAGAGACGCGCCGATCAATCTAGCCAGAGGAGGGGCCGCCCCCGACGACCAGCCAGTCGCCCCGCAGGGGCAGGGGGGGCTAAACAGAACCGTCAAGCGCTGCGCTATCTGGAAGGTAGGCCGGTTTATACGGCGGGGTATTGACCCTGGTTCTACTGATCTGGAGGGCGCAGACTCGCTCCAGTTGCCGTGGTGGAGCGTTGCGGCAGGTTGTCAGCGCCGCACCGTAAGGCCGCGACTCTCATGCGCTGGTGGTGTGCGGCGGTGACCTGAAGAGGGCGCAGGTTCATTCTGACGACCTGTTTTTGACACCGCGTCTTGGCCTTTTCCTTTGCCCCTCCCCACCCGTGAGAGAGGGGCGCTGCGGCAGCAGCGGGGTGAGGGGGCGACCCGGAAGAGAAATCCGAACCGCGCCACATGCCAAAAGTAAACACACTGAGCGAAGGCAAGCACGGCCTGCCAACCACCGCCGCACAGCCTTCAGCGAGTCAAGGCCGCGCCCAGGCAGATAAGGCGGCGAACTGGAATGGTAACCCCACCAGCGTCAGGAAGCGGCCTTGTCGCACCCGTTGGGGAACGCCGCACAGTTCAAGCGTTGCTATCTGAATACACCGACGCGCCTTCCAGATAGCGCAGCGCTTGACGCCTCTGTTGGCCCCCCTACCGCTCTGACCAAGGACGCGTTGATCAGTCTAGCCAGAGGAGGGGCCGCCCCCGACGACCAGCCAGCCGCCCGGCGGGGGTAGGGGCTGGGGGTGGGGGAAAAGCAAATGCTCAAAGCCAAAGCCAAACAGTCCAACCCAACCCAACTCAACCCCCTCCAGGCGTTAGCCTAAGCCCCATGACTTCCCCAGATTTCAGCCTCGAACTCCAGCACTGGACGCGCGGCTTCTTCCGCGTGGCGGGCGTGGACGAGGCTGGGCGCGGAGCCTGGGCCGGCCCGGTCACGGTGGCGGCAGTCATTCTGCCCAGCACACTCGCCCACGCCCAGTTCAACGACTCGAAGGTGCTGAGCGCCGCCGAGCGTGAGCGCCTGGCCGCCGAGGTGCGCCGGGTGGCCGTGGCCTGGGCCGTCGAGCACGCCTGGCCAGGGGAGATAGACCGCCTGAACATCCTGGGCGCGACGCACGCGGCGGCGTCGCGGGCCATTGCCAGATTGCAGCCCAAAGCGCAGGCGCTGGTCACCGATTACCTGAAACTTCGTACCGATCTGCCGATCCTGGCCCCGCCAAAGGCCGACGCCCTGAGCCTGAGCGTGGCCGCCGCCAGCATTCTGGCCAAGACCGAGCGCGACGCCCTGATGACGCGGCTGGAAGATGAATATCCGGGCTACGGTTTTGTAGGGCACAAGGGCTACGGAGCGCCTGCCCACCGCGAGGCCCTGGCGCGGCTGGGCGTGAGTGAGCAGCACCGCCGCAGCTACGCGCCGATTGCCCGGCTGCTGCAAGAAAAGCTGCTCGATGTGAAGGCAACAAAGGCTTCAGCCGCCGAACTCTGAAGTCAGCCGAGCAGCCTACTCACGCCCGGAGGTCAGCACCTCATCGATCAGTTCGCTGCTGGCCAGGGGCCGGTATCCGGCGGCGGTGCTGGCGTCGGCCCGGTTGCCCAGCGCCGCCATGAGGGCCAGGCCCGCCCGCTCGTAGTCGGCGATCTGCCGCTGCACGTCTCTGGCGTCGAAGGTGGGGGAAGCGGCCAGCTCAGGCCCCGGTTTCCAGAGTTTGAGCGCGGCCACCCGCTCCAGAAAGACCTTCTTCGAGGCCGCCACACTCTGGCCGGAGCGGGCGCCGGTCTGGGCAGCACGGGCGGAAGCCAGGGCCGCCAACGTCCGGAGCGTCGGCTCCACACCCACCACACTGCGGTTGCTCGCATGTATGGCCATGGTGTAGCTGGACGCGTCCTGGCCGGCGTCCATCGAGTGCGCCAGCGTACCGTCCAGGGCCGCCAGCTCACGGTAGAGCTGCCGCAGCGTCACGATCCGGGCGGCCAGCTGCGGCTTTCCGGCCAGGGTGCGGCTCAGGCCCGCCGCCTGACACTCGGCGTACCTGAAGGCCGCCTGGTCCTGTGCAGCCTCGCTGAGACCAGCATTGATCAGCAGCGAGAAGGTCTCCAGATCGGTGCGCTCGGCCAGAAGGCACTGCACCTTCGAGACCCGGGGCGCCTGAGTTATCTGCGCCTGAATTGACTGCGCCTGGGCCAGACCCGGCAGAGAGATGGAGAGCAGAATCACCGAGGCCAGCCGCGCAGATGGGTGCATGGGCAAGTGTAGTCCGGCAGATGAAGCCCTTCATGGTTTCTAACGGTGCAGCCCGGCAGAGCTGGAGTCGAGAGATACCGCCGTACAACGTGCCGGGCAGTTTCGAGCCTGAACGGGACGCCCCGCCTTCGTACTGGTTTTCTTTGGCTTACTCATTATTTTAATAAATGCTTGCGCTATTTATGAGTCAGGAGGCAGGCATGAACGAGTCTTCCACTCTTATACCCCGCGTCGCCGCTGTCAGGCAGCGCAAACGGACCTTCGGGGTCTACATCGGGCGTTTCGAGCCGCCGCACAACGCGCATCTGGCCGTGATGCAAGAAGCCCTGGGGCAGGTACAGAAGCTGATCGTGGTGGTCGGCTCGGCGCGCGGGGCACGCAGCACCAAGAACCCGTTTACCTTCGAGGAGCGGC
>JANXWI010000430.1 GCA_025351205.1 Deinococcus sp. | reverse complement strand
TCACGGCTGGCAACGACGCCGGGGCGTTCCAGGGTCAGCAGCGCCTCGACCGGCCCGAAATCGCTGGGCTGGATCAGGCGCAGCAACCGGTGCGGCGCCTGCCGCTCCACATACACGTAGGCCCCGCCGGGGCGCAGAAAGTACACCCGCGCCTCCAGACCCTGCACGCTGCCGCCTTGCAGGGTCTGGACGTGGACCCGCCCGCCCACCAGTCTGGCACTCAGGGCCGGGGCTTCGGCACCTGGAGTTTCGGCGACTGGAATTTTGGCGACTGGAATTTCGGAAGCTGGCGCGTCTGCCTGCTCCTGAGCCGCCTGTTCCTGGGCCGCCTGCTGTTGGGCCGCCTGCTCTCTGTCTGCCTGCCCCCGCAGCCACAGCAGCAGCGACAGGGGGTCGTGGTGGCCTTCGAGCAGCGGCTGACTGGCCTCGTCTTTGCCCTGCCGCAGCGTGACGGTTCCGGTGTGCCTGTCGAAGATGGTCTCGAAATGCGGTTTGCGGCTGCTGCCCTCGGCCTCGGCGTAGGCCAGGCTGTAGCCCGTTTCCGGTTCGGTGCGCGATTCCTGCACCCGGCGCCCGGCGGGGAGCGCCCCGCTGAAATCCGACTGTACCCGCACCACCAGCGTGCCCTTGTCGGGGCGCAACACCCAGTCCTGGGTTCCGGCAAAGCGCCCACCGAGCGTCAGGGTGTAGGCGAAGGCTTCCGGCGTCAGCGGCATGGGCGTCACGGCCAGGGTCACCGGAGCCTGTCCCAGAAGCTCTCACCCGGCCCGGCCCAGCGTGCGCCCAGGGCGTGCGCCACCGTCGCGCCCACGTCGGAGAAGGTGGCCCGTTCGCCCAGGTTCACCGCCCCCATGCCCGGACGCCAGCCCAGCAGCAGGCCGTACTCGCGGGTGTGATCGCTGCCGTGCCAGGTGGGGTCGTTGCCGTGATCACTGATGATCAGCAGCGCCCCTTCGTCGCCTTCCTGGCCGCCCGGAACCTGCGCCAGAATCTCGGGCAGCGCGGCGTCGAACGCCTCCAGCGCCGCGCCGTAGCCCGCCGGGTCGCGGCGGTGGCCGTATTTGGCGTCGAAATCCACGAGGTTACAGAACAGCAGGCCGTCGAAGTCCTGGCCCATACGCGCAACCGTTTTGGCGATGCCGTCGGCGTTGTCGTCGGTGTGAATCTCCTCCGAGAAGCCCCGGTGGGCATAGATGTCGGGGATCTTGCCTATTCCGATCACGTCCCTGCCCACGTCTCTCAGGGCGTCCAGCACGGTGGGCGGCGGTGTGAGCGAGTAGTCGCGCCTCAGCTCCCCGGCCCGCTCGAAGTCGGGCGCAGTCCCCCGGAAGGGCCGGGCGATCACGCGGGCCACGGCGTGCTGGCCCTGCAAGATCTCGCGGGCCGCCATACACCAGTCGTAGAGCTGCTCTATGGGCACCACGTCCAGATGCGCGGCGATCTGAAACACGCTGTCGGCGCTGGTGTACACGATGGGGTCGCCGGTCTTCAGGTGCTCGGGGCCGTAGTCACGCAGCGCGTCGGTGCCACTGTAAGGCCGGTTGCACAGGTAGCCGGTGCCGGTGGTGCGGGTGAAGGCGTCCATGATCTCTGGCGGAAAGCCGTCCGGGAACACCTGAAACGGATGCCGCAGCTGCACGCCCATGAACTCCCAGTGCCCGGTGCTGGTATCCTTGCCGGGACTGACCTCCAGCATGCGCCCGTATGCGCCGTGGACCTCCGGCACGGCCTGTATGCCCTGAACAGTGGGAATGTGCCCCAGGCCCAGCCGCGCCAGATTGGGCAGCCGGATGCCGGTACGTTCGAGCGTGTGGTTGAGGGTATGAGCGCCGCCGTCGCCGGGAGGAGCGCCAAACTTTGCTGCGTCGGGCAGTTCGCCCACGCCCACCGAGTCGAGAACAATGATCGAAAACTTCATGTGAGCAGTCTAGAGCTTGGAACCGGTTCGGGCAGGCGGCTCAAGGCGAAGGCTCGCTTCAGGCCGTTTTCTTGAACTCGCGGTAGAGTTCCAGAACAGCTTCCAGAGGATGCTCGGTCTGCTCGGCCAGTCGCCTGAACGCCTCTTTATTCGCCGATACACCATACTTTGCAGCCAGCCAGGAAGCGAAAGATCGGTAACGCTGCAAATCTGGGGCATAAGACGAAGCGCTACAGTCTTCATCAATCCGATGATGGATAAACCCATCGTAACAGCCCTCTAGATATGAGATTGCCTCCTGATATGTCCCGTGAAGGGTATACAGATATGGCCTCTCTATGACAGCTTCAAAAAGATCGACAAGTCTGATTTCTTCATACTCATCCATTGGCTATCCCACCTTGAGCAACTTGACACCAACCTGCCCTGTGAACAAGCTGTTAACACTGTCTACCCCAGCAGTTTGCCCGGTTCTGGCGCAACCGGCACCTCGATCAGCGTCGGGCCGTCGCGCTTGAAAGCTTCTTTCAGAGCGGCGCGGACCTCGTCTGCGGTGCCCGCCCGCAGCGCCGTCACGCCGTAGCCCTGGGCGATCTGCACGGCGTCCAGGCCCGGAAGCTCCAGCCCCGGTACGCCCGGCGTGTCTTCCTGGCGGGCGAACATCTTCAGAATGCCGTACTCGCCGTTGCGCGGCACGATCACCACCACCCGCTGCCTGTGCTGGGCCGCCGTGTACAGCGCCTGCACGCTGTAGTGCAGCGACCCGTCGCCGATGCAGGCCAGCACCGGGCGCTCTCTACCTGACTGCCGCTCAGCCAGCGCCAGACCCACGGCGGCGGGCAGGCCAAAGCCCAGGCCGCCGCTCGCCATGGTGTAGTAACTGGCGGGCTGATCGAACACCAGGTGGTGCATGATGGCCGGAATGCTGCTGGGCGCTTCCTGCACCAGCACGCTGTCGGCGGGCCGTTCCAGCGCCACGGCGGCGAACAGCTCACTGGCGGTCATCGGGTCAGACGTCGGAACAGCCGCAGCGGGCGGGGGCGAGCGCCGGATTGCCCGCTCCCAGGCGGGCTGGAAGTCCTCCAGCAGGGCGTTCAGCCCCTCCAGTACCAGCCGCGCGTCTCCGATCAGGCTGTCGCCCACCGGGGCGCGGGCGGCCTCGGCGGGGTCGTCGGTCAGGTGCCACAGCTGCGTTCCGGCGCTCAGGTACTCGCCCGGTACATACGGGTAATACCGGAACACCTCCGCGCCCACCACGATCACCAGGTCGTGCCCCTCCAGCACCTGACGAACGGGGCCGATGGCAAAGGGCAGCGGGCCTCTGTACTGCTGATGACTGGTCGGGAAACCCAGCCGCTCGGCAATCGGGGCGGCGTAGACCGCGCAGCCCAGCGTCTCGGCCAGCCGGATGCCCGCCTCCCAGCCGCCGCTGCGGTCCACTCCTGCGCCCATCACCAGGACCGGACTGCGGCTGCCCCGGATGGCCTGGGCCACCAGTTCCAGGCGCTGCGGGTCGGGGGCCACGCGGGTCGCCACGCTCCGCACCGTGGCTTCGCCCTCGGCCTCCTGGTTCCAGTCGTCAAGCGGCAGCGACAGAAACACCGGGCCTGCCGGGGCCTGCACCGCCTCGGCGTAGGCCCGCATGAAGGCGGCGGGCACGTCCTGGGCGCGCACCGGCTCGTAGCTCCACTTCACGTGCGGCAATGGCAACTCGGTGGCCCGCACGTTGCTCAGGAAGGCTTCCATCAGCAGCATCCGGCGCGTCTGCTGCCCCGCCGTGATGATGAGGGGCGTCTTATTGCGGGCGGCGGTGATGATGTTGCCCATCGCGTTGCCCACCCCCGGCGCGGTGTGCAGGTTCACCAGCGCGGGCTTCCCCGTTCCCTGGGCAAAGCCGTCGGCCATCGCCACGGCGCTCGCTTCCTGTAACGCCAGCACGTACCGGAAGTCTGCCGGGAAGTGTTGCAAGAAGGGTTCCTCGGTGGAGCCGGGATTGCCGAAGATGGTGCTCAGGCCGAGTTGACGCAGCAGGGTGTAGGTGGCGTCTCTGACGGTGGGCATGGAACTCCTTTGGGCAGCGGGTGGCTGGACGGCGGTTGAGGTGTCGCCAGCCTACACCGCCCGGCCTGGACGCCGCCTACGCCTTAATAAACCTTCATTCGGTGAACGCCGCCAGCCTGCGACTTCGGAGCGCCCGCTAGCCTGCCCCCATGAGCGATCAGACAGCGGGCACGGGCAAAGGTGATGAGGGCAAGGTTCTGTTCATCACCGGGGCCAGTATGGGCATCGGGGCGGCGGTGGCGCGCCGCGCTGTGGAAGCGGGCTACCGCGTGGTATTGACCGCCCGCAGCCTGGAAAAACTGGAGGCGCTGGCCGCCGAACTGGGCGCAGACAAGACATTGGCCCTCAAGGTGGACGTGACCGAGTGGACCGAGCTGGAAGCGGCGGTGGCCGCCACGCTCGCCAGGTTCGGACGCCTGGACGCGGCTTTCGCCAACGCCGGATTCACGGCAGGGGCCAGCAGATACGCCAGCGGCGACCCGACCCCAGGCAAGTGGAAGGACATGATCCTGACCAACGTGCTGGGCGCGGCCCTGACGGCGCGGGCCACGTTGCCCGAGATCGTGAAGGCCAAGGGCCATTTTTTTCTGGTGGGCAGCGTGGCGGGCCGGGTCGCCAACCCAGGGCCTTACAGCGCCACCAAATGGGCGATTTCGGGCATGGGCGACAGTATCCGCAAGGAGGTCTCGGGGCAGGGCGTGCGCGTGACGATCATCGAGCCGGGCCGGGTGGACACCGAGTTCTGGCGAAACGGCAGACCCGACGCCCAGTTTCTTCATGAAGACGACGTGGCGCGGGCCGTGCTGTACGCCCTGACGCAGCCGGACCACGTGGCGATCAACGAACTGCTGATCCGGCCCACCTTGCAGGAAGTCTGAGCTTGCGCGTTCATACGCTGGGCCACGGGTCCATTCACACCGTCTGGAACGCTTCCCTGCCCCCGGCGCTGAGGGTACAGCCAGGCGACACGGTGGTGCTGGACACCCTGGACGCCTCCTACGGCGGGGTGGCGCGGCGGGCGCAGGCGGGCGGCCACCCGGAGCTGCCCCCGGAACTGGCCGCCCTGATCGTGGCGGGCGCGTACCCGGAAGGCCCACCCACTGCCGGAAGGCCCACCCACAGTCTGCGCGGCCACCCGCTGACCGGCCCCGTCTTGGTGGATGGTGCAGAACCCGGCGACACGCTGGTGGTGGACGTGCTGGACGTGCAGCCCGCCGCCTGGGGCTGGACCGGCTGCCGCCCGAACGGCATCGGGCTGCTGGACGCCGAACTGGCGGGCGAACTGGGCGAGGGCCACACCCACTTCTGGGACCTGCGGGCCGGAAGCCACGCCGACTTTCTACCAGGGATCAGGCTGCCGCTGGCCCCGTTTCCTGGCGTCCTGGGTCTGGCCCCTGCCGCGCCCGGGCCGCATTCCACCTCGCCTCCGCGCCGGGTGGGCGGCAACATGGACGTTCGGCAGCTGGTGGCGGGCAGCACGCTGTACCTGCCTGTCGAGGCGGCGGGGGCGCTGCTCAGCGCCGGAGACCTGCACGCCGCCCAGGGCGACGGTGAGCTGAGCGGCACCGGCATCGAGACGGAAGGCCGCCTGACCCTGCGCCTGTCGCTCAGGAAGGATTGGCCCATCGACAGCCCGCAGATCAAGGCGCCACCGGAACCCACGTCCCTCTGGTCAGGCGGCTCGTATCTGGTGACCGGGCACGCCCCCGACCTGTTGGAAGCGGCCCGCACCTCGCTGCGCGGCCTGCTGGCCCACATGCGCCGCGAGTACGGCCTGAGTCTGCCGCACGCCTACGTGCTGGCGAGCGCCTGCGTGGACCTGCGGATCAGCCAGATCGTGGACGCCCCGAACTACACGGTGAGCGCGCTGCTGCCGCTGAGTATTTTTGGCTGAACCTGCTTCAGGACCTGCCGGACGTGGAATTCCCAGAAGGCCGCCCGGAGACGCGGCATCCCAGTCGGGGGTGGTTGCCCATGGGAAGCGTCTGGTGTCCAGGGCCAGCACAGGAAAGTGGCCGACAAAAAAGCAGCGGCCAAACACTGAGGTTCAGCCGCTGTTCCGTGGGTGTATGCAGCTCAGCGCTTCTTGGCCAAGCAGACGAGCTGGCCGTTGCTCTTCTGCTTGATGATCACGCCTCCGAGCCGGATGCACTCGTTGCGCTGGTACCGGCTGAGGTGCTGGACCGTGGCGCGGCTGTAGCGGTTGACGTTGTTGGTGGTGTGCATCTGTGCACGCGTCGCGTTCGAAGTCGTCGCGTTCGAAGTCGTCGTGGTCGAGGTCATCGTGGCGGCGCTCGCCACAGGTCCCAGGGCAGCGAAGGCGAACAGGGCAGCGAGGGTGATGTGTTTCATGGGTGTGAGTTTTTCACCCGGACCAGATCTGCGTCTGACCGGCGGGCCAAGGCGTCTTAATGCTTCTCTCAGAACCCTTCCAGCGGCCTGCCACCGGCTTGTTGCCGTGTCGAGTTCCGTTGGTGCTACCGCAGCCGCCCGGCGGACCCCGCCGGCACCGCCCAGGCGTCAGGTCGGCCCGATTCAGGCGGGTTCGACGAACAGCGGCAGCCCGCTCTCTTCCACCGCGCCCGCCGCCACTGCCCGCCGGTACAGCTCCTGCACGGCGCGTTCGCCCTCGTCGCCCACGTCTGCCGAGAAGCTGTTCACGTACAGGTCGATGTGCGCCTGCATCACCTCGTCCGACATTTCCAGGGCGTGCTGCCGGATATAGCTTTTGGGTTCCTGCGGGTTGGCCCAGGCGTACTCCAGGCTGGCCCTGACCGCCTCGTTCAGCGCCCACTGTGCCGCAGCAGGCAGCCCCCGGCGCACCAGAATGGCTCCCAGCGGCAGCGGCAGGCCGGTTTCACCTTCCCACCACGCGCCCAGGTCGAGCAGCTTCACCAGTCCGTGCGCGGGGTAGGTAAAGCGCGACTCGTGGATGATCAGGCCCGCGTCCACCCGCTGCCCGTTCAGTTCACCCCGCGTTACGGCAGGCATCACCTCGTCGTAGCGCGCCCGCACGATGTTGACCTGCGGATAGACGATGCGCAGCAGCAGTTCTGCGGTGGTCAGCGCCCCCGGCGAGATGACCGTTTTGCCGTTCAGGTCGCCCAGCTGCTCACGCGCCACCACCAGCGGCCCCACGCCCCGGCCCAACGCCCCGCCGCTTCTGAGCGCCACGTAATCCTTCATGACCGAGAAGTAGGCCCGGTAGGAAATCTTGGTCATGGGCAGCCGCGCCTGCACCGCCCAGTCGTTCAGGGTCTGCACGTCTTCGAGCAGCTCACTCACCGGCAGGGGCGAAGGCGCCTTGCCGTGCGACAACGCGTAGAAAATGAAGGTGTCGTTGGGGCAGAACGAGTAGCCGAGATCGAGGGTGACCGGATCAGGGATTGAGGGCAGGGGTTCGGCGGTCATGGGTTCAGGCTACTCCTGTGGCCTCCCCGGTTTCAGCGGCGCGTCAGGCAGTTCGGGCTAGATTCGGGCATGACCCTTCTCCGACTGGCCGCCCTGCCTCTGCTGTTCGCGCTCACCTCTTCCGCACTGGCTGGGGGTGCGGTTGGCCCCACCGCTTCTGCGTCTGCTGGCTGTGTTCCCGGCTTCGTGCAGCCCTCTCCGGCGGCCCTGAGCCGCACCCTGGCCGCCGCGCAGACCCGCTGGAAGGCGTCGGGCGTGCGTTCCTACAGTTTTGACTTCGAGCAGATCGCCCAGCCGGTGCGCTTTCCGAAGACCCTCATCACCGTTTCGGGTGGGCGCGCGCTGAGCGCCGTTCCGCTCGAACCCGGCACCGCCTCGCCTCAGACTGCACGCCTGAACGTCGAGGGTCTGTTTCTGGCGATCCGGCAGGACATCGCCTACGCCCGCACCAGCCCCTGCACCGAGCTGAAAATCAGCTACGCCCCGAACGGTTCTCCGGTCAGCTTCGCCAGTCAACTGCAAACGCCTGCCACCGCCAACGGAATGGCCGACGGCGGGGCCAGCTGGACCGTGAGCAGCTTCAAACGCCTGAAGTGACGCCCGCCAGTTCGCCCGGCGTAAGCGGGCGCGTGAGCAGCTGGGGAAAGGTGAATGCGCCGCGCTCCACAGCGTCCCGCACCAGTTTGCCGCCCACACTGTAGGTGAAGATGTAGGCCCGGAAATTTGGGTTGCCGATGAATTTCAGCTGCTGCCGCGCCCGCTCGGGGCTGC
>JANXWI010000415.1 GCA_025351205.1 Deinococcus sp. | reverse complement strand
CGAGGGTCAGCTCGCGGCTGGTGGCCTCGGGTTTCAGCCGCAGGCGCTTCTGGGTGGCCGCTAAATCTTGAGCCAGCGGCACGCTGGGCACGCCTTCCGGCACGCTGCCCAGCGTCTCGCCCACCACCAGCCGCTCGTGCAAGAGACGCAGTGGTAACCCCGAGTCCCAGCCAAACACCGCCTGCGTGGCGTCATTCATCTCGGGCAGACCCGGCAGCCCCAGCCCACGTATGGCGGCCAGCGCCTCGCCCAGCCGCACGGCGTCGATCACCTGGGCACTCGACGCGTCGAGCTTGTGCTCGCGCAGCATCCGGGCGCTGCGGGTCAGCCATTCGGCGCTGATGTTCGGTTTGCCCGCACTGTGTTTCTGACTGAAGAGGTGCGCGTACCAGCCGGGCGACTGCACGCCCGCGCCGTAGCCCGACTGCATGGTGAGGCGTCCGTGCGTCCAGGGCACCCAGGTCAGGGCGGTCTTGACCTTCGGCAGCCCCTTCAGGCGCGGCGGGTCGGCCTTCTTTTCGCGTTCCAGCACCGCCAGCGTCAGTGCCGGGGCGTGCCAGGCACCGCAGACCACCGCCACTCTTTGACCAGTCTTGAGCGCGTCCCGGATACAGACGCGCATCTGGGCCTCGCGCCGCACGTCCCGGTCATTCGTCTCAGTGTCTTCCCGCACCGCCTCCATCACTTCCGACACCGCCCCGAACACCTCGGCGTCGGCATTCTGATCGTCGGACTGGCTCTCTCCTCTGGCCTCGACGAGCGTGTCCCACCAGCGCTCGAAGTCGGTGTAGCCCGCCGCCTGCGCCAGCGCCGAGAGCGGGTCGGAGCGCAATGCTGCGTCCGGTGGCGCTTCCGGCTCAGGCTGGTCTGGTTCCAGGGTTACCGCCTCCGGGTCTGCGACTTCGGCCAGCGTGACACTGGCGGGCAGGTCCATGAAGCGGGCGGGAATGCCGCGTTCCAGCGCCCAGCGCAGGGCCACGTACTCCGGGCTGAAGGCAGCCATTGGGTAGAAGACCGCCCGCTCCGGGCTGCCGACCACATGCGCCATCAGGGCCACCGGGGGCTGCATGTCCGGGCTGCCGAGGAAAGGCAGCAGGTCGGTGGCGTCTGCCGGGCCTTCGATCAGCAGCAGCTCTGGCGGGTTGGCAGCCAGCGCCCGCTCCAGGCTGCGCGCCGAGCCGGGGCCATGATGCCGGATGGGGTAGACGGTGTAGAGACTCTGGCTGTCCAAAAGGGTACGCTCCCTGTATGGCGATCACGGTAGAGATAGACATTGATGATGAGCTTTTTGCCGAGGCCGAGGCACGAGCCGAAAATATGGGCATAACGGTGAGCGAACTGCTTAACGAAGCGGTAAAAAGATACAGCGAATATGTGGAAGGTGAACTTCAATCTCGCAGAAGCAAATCAAACGGCGAGCTTTAAGTATAAGTATTTAACACGGCACTCATTCGGCAGGAATTGCACCAAAAAACGTAAATCGCAGTATTGATATAGAATAGCCCGTTATGTATCTGGCTCAGGAATTGCATTCTCTTGCCGCATACTGGACACTGCTCGTACTCTGGCCCTTGAACCCAGTCTGGAACGCCACCAATGCGAGATTCATTCTGTTCGTAGCCGTCATGTTGCCTAAAAAACCTTGTTGGCGTGGGCGCGAGAATAACGTTCATTTCCGGTAACGGCTCAGGCTCATAATCACGTTCGAACATCTGGTATGAAGGCCAGATATCCGGTTTTCCTGCCGCGTCGTGTCTGGCATACATCGGGCGATTGCTGACCATACAGTGTAGGCAGGTTTCAAATATGACTGGAGTGGAAATAGGTATTCCGGGCGGGGCTACATCGAGAGTAAAGAGGTGATGTGATTCCTTTCCGCAAATCGTACAACCTGCTACACCCTCACCACCGAAGCGAATCTCGCCCGAATTCCCAGGAAGCCGCCATGACGGATTCTCAAACCTCGACTCAAAATCGTCACGTGTTCTGAAGGCCTCTTCAGGAAACCGGAAATGATAAGAGGCGGCTGTGTAGAGCTGATGCCATTGCCCTGCACGCCATTCCACTCCGGCATTTTCCAAGAGATAGATGTTTTCAATGTTAGGGACAGAAACCCATTGGTCGTCAATGACACTTAAAACCGTTTCCTGAGGCGCACCAAACTTTTTTGCCAGCTCAAAGCCTTGTGTGCAGTTACTCATTTCAAGACGCCTTAACGCACGGTTTCTATTTGCGTATACTTGAAATTTTTCTTCCTGACCTTCTGGAGAGGGAAGGTTCTCTAAAAAATTCACCAATTGAGCATGATGGATTGTTCCACAGTCTTGCCAAGCCTCCTCGAGATCTTCTTTGCTTTTTTGCCATAATGTCTCAAGGTGGGGGTAAAACAGACTGGGCGCTCTCTGAGAAAGGTCTTCCAGAGTGATATAAGCAATCATCAGCCCTGATTCTTCCGCCTCTTTACGGCTCATTCCCAGAGCAGGTAGAGAATTCTGAAAAATGTTTTCTAGATCGCTTTCGCCAACGAACTCTACAAGTCCAGCATTACTGCTTGTCTTCTCAGGATTCTCAATCAAGTAGAGCAGCAGTTCAGCAGAGGCTCTTGGGTCGGGTTTGATGCGTTTTGTCAGGATACCCAATGATGTCTGGTAGTCCTTTTCCTCAAAGGCAGAAAGGTAATCAACGACGCTTCCCAGCATCAGCTCTCCTCCCGACAAGCTGCATAAAACTCCTTCCATCCGTCGCGCTTCTTGATGGCAATCTCCAAGTATTCGTTCCACACGGCCCTGTCCTGCACCGGGTCTTTGATGACCGCGCCGACCAAACTGCTTGCCACGTCACGCGCCCTCAACGTGCCGTCTCCGAAATGCACGCTGAGCGTCAGCCCCTGATTGACCACGCTGATGGCCTCGGCGGTGCTCAGCGACCCGCTGGGGCTTTTCAACTTGGTCTTGCCGTCCTCGGTCAGCCCGGCCCTCAGTTCGCGGAATACCGTCACCACGCGCCGCACCTCTTCCAGCGCTGGCGGCACGGCGGGCAGGCCCAGGCTGCGGCCCAGCTGCTCCACGCGCCGGGTCACGATGCTCAGCTCGTCTTCCAGACTGTCCGGCACCGGCAGCACCACGGTATTGAAGCGGCGCTTGAGGGCGCTCGACAGCTCGTTCACACCCTTGTCGCGGTTGTTGGCCGTCGCGATGACATTGAAACCGCGCACCGCCTGCACTTCGGTCCTCAGTTCTGGAATGGGCAGCGTCTTTTCCGACAGCACCGTGATCAGCGCGTCCTGCACGTCGCTCTGCACGCGGGTCAGCTCCTCGATGCGGGCGATCTTGCCTTCCCGCATGGCGAACATGACCGGGCTTTCCACCAGGGCTTTCTCGCTCGGCCCCTCGGCCAGCAGCCGGGCGTAGTTCCAGCCGTACCTGATCGCGCCCTCGTCGGTGCCCGCCGTGCCCTGCACCAGCAGCGTGCTGTCGCCGGAAATGGCGGCGGCCAGGTGCTCGCTCACCCAGCTTTTCGCCGTGCCGGGCACCCCGATCAGCAGCAGCGCCCGGTCAGTCGCCAGGGTCGCCACCGCCACTTCCATCAGGCGGCGCTCTCCCACGTACTTGGGCGAAATTTCGGTGCCGTCCGGTAAGGTGCCGCCCAGCAGGTAGGTCAGCACCGCCCTGGGGCTGAGCTTCCACATCGGCGGGCGCGGGTGCGCGTCGTGCTGCGCCAGGGCCAAGAGTTCATGGGCATAAACGTGTTCGGCGTGGCCGCGCAGGACTTCTGGTGCAGGAACGGTGGTCATGGGGTGCCTCCTGGGGCGGTGGAACGGAGTTGCTTGAGGCGGCGTTCCAGGTCACGGCGCAGCGGGCCGTCGGGAAGGGTAAAGGTGGACGTTCCGGCGTACTGCACGACGATTGCGGCTGGGTAGGAACGAAACTTGTTCATCTGGCCGAGCGGAATCTCATGGTCGCCTGCCGCGTTCTGGATGTGCAGCGTCCGGTCTTCCAGGCGGTAGCGGGTCAGGCCGCCCGTGGCGGGCAGGAAGCTCCGCAGCCGGGCCAGTGTGACCTGTACACGCAGCAGGATCAGGCCCAGCCCGGCTCCGGCGACGATCAACCAGACCCAGGTGTGGAAAATCACGAGCTGGAACGCGCCGAGTAGGGTCAGCAGGGCCAGAGCGGTCAGAGACGCACGGCTGGTTCGCCACTGGTCCTGTCGGTGAAGGCGCAGATACCCGTCCTGCACCGCCGGGTCGGCCCAGTCCACAGTCTGCTCGGTCAACGTCTGCCCGGCGGTGTCCTGTTCGGCGGTCATCCGTCTCCCCGGATCAGCTTCAGAACGTGGGCGCAGCGCTGCTCCAGCGGCATCTTTCTGGCGTCGGAAGCATCGAGAAGCGGGCGCAGCTGCGGCTCCAGCTGCGCGAACACGGCCCCAAGATGCTCCGCACCCGGCGGCACTGTTGTAAAAACGGGCGTATCGGGCCAGTAGTAGGTGTGGGCCAGCCACTGCCACAGATCGGCGCGGGCCTTCCGCTGCGGTTCCGGCAGGGCCAGCAGCTCACCGCACAGGGCCATGACCGTCTGGAAAGACGGCTGCATCCCGCCCGGCCAGTTGCGGCCCAGCCAGCGCGTGAGAGGCGACCAGCGCAGGAGCCGCTGCACGTGTGGCTGCCGAAGATAGACTTGCCGCCGCACAATCCGCCCCTCCAGCCAGTCCAGCGGGAAGTACGCCCACTCGCCCGCGACCAAGCTCAGGTTGTCGATCAGTGCGGGCGTCACCTCGCGCTGCCAGATGGTGTTCAGCTCGGCCACGCTCAGCCCCGATTCGGCCAGCACGCGGGCCATCCGGGGCAGGTCGGGGCGGGTGTCGGTGTCGAGGTACAGGTCGCCCAGCGTGTCCCAGATGGGGCGGCGCTGCGCCAGCTGCTGCGGCGTGAACGGCTGCCTTGCAACCGTCATTCCCGTTCCGCCAGCGCGCCCTGTACACGGCGGCGCATCGTCAGTATGGGGATCAGGCTGGCGCGGGACCGCATCTGCTGGCTGTAGAGAGCGATGGCCCTGGCGTGCTGCTGCTGCTCGTTTGTTCCTTCCGGCACAGCTTCCGACAACTGTGGCTCCGGGCCGATGGGGTCGGGGCGAGACAGGTCGAGGGCCAGCGCCACGGTATTCAGCAACGCAGGCAGCGGCGAGACGTAATGCTGCACCTCGCGGACCAGCTCGTCCTGTATCCAGCGGGCCAGCTTTTCCCAGCGCCGGGGCCAGTCGCGCGCAGTTTCTGGCGCAGGTCTGAAGGCCGAGGCCAGCCGCGAGAGCAGCCCCTTTTTTGATTCCTGCGGCGGCTGCTCCAGCTCCTGCACGCTGTCCGGCAGGCTGGGCAGGGCGCTCGTCAAGCTCTGCACCAGAAAGGCCAGCGCGTGGTTTTCCTGAGAAACGCGCAGCAGTTTTGCGGTGGCCTCCCAGAGCAGCGCCTCCAGCCGGGCACGGGGCCAGTACACCAGCGAGTCGGGCGTCACGGCCAGTCGCAGCGCTTCCAGATCCTTCAGCGTCAGGCCGCCGACGCTGGCCCGTTCCAGGTCTTCGAGCACCTGCTGTTCCGTGCCCTGCACCAGCCAGGGCTGGGGATTTCCTGACTGACTCATGTACTTCTTGATAGCGTTCAACAGCGTCTGCACATCCAAATCCAGCAACATCAGCAGTTCGGCAGTGGGAAACGCCCCCAGCAGGCGGCTCAGCTCGCTGTCGCCGTGATCCCGGCGATCTCTGGCTTCCGGCTGGCCCAGCGCCGCCACGGACTGGCCCGCGACCATCTTCAACTTTCCTTTCTCGCGCCTGAACCACGTCGGCAGCGCGGCCCGCACCGCGTCCTGTATCTCGCCCGGCAGGTGGCCCTGGAGCAGCAGCGCCCGGCGTTTCAGATCGGGCAGCTTGTCCTTGATCGCCAGATGCAGCAGGGGCCAGTCTGCCGGATGAAGACTGCCTGCCACCGCGCCCAGCACGGTTCGGCGCTCGTCGGCCTTCAGGGTGGGCCAGCGGGACAGCAGCTCGGCGGCAGTGGCTTCCGGGTCGGCGGCGTGGGCCTCGACCAACTCGCGGCGCAGACGGGTCAGCCGCAGCGCGTCGGGCGGCGTGGCGGGGTCGTGGCGCTTCCATTCCGGGTTCAGGCGGGCCAGCCAGCGGCCATGTTCGTCCAGCAGCGCCCAGAGAGGGCCGCTCAGACCGTCGGTGCCGCCATCCGTGAGGGCCAGCAGCGGCAGGGCAGCGGGTGCGGGCAGCGTCAGGTTCGCCTGATTCAGCAGCCCCAGCGTCTGATACAGAACTTCAGGCTGATAGATCAGAGATGGAAACAGGGCCAGCAGCGCGGCTGGCACGGGCCTGCGCGTCTCCGTCTCGCCTTCTGCGAACACCGGGGCAGGCGTCTGGACTTTCGCTGGAACCCGGCCCGCCTGGGAGTGCAGGCCACCCAGCGCCGCGCGGGCCAGCAGGGTCTCCTCGGGCGTGGGGAGCTGCACACGGGCCAGCGCCTCGCCCAGCGGACCACCCGGCAGCGCGGGCAGCTCGGCCCTGGCGGTTCCGCGCAGAAAGGTGGCAGCCAGGGCCTGCAATTCACCTGCTTGCGATTCGGCGCTCACGCCCGCACTTCCGTGTCGTTCAGAGCCGGCCCAGCCTGTTGAACTGTCAGCGGAGTGAAAGTTGCGCCGTTCCACTCACCGAACAGGTTCAGCGGCCCGCCGCGCGCCTCGGCCAGCAGCGCGTAGGGGTCGGCCCGACTGAGCGGCACGGCATGCCCGAACGCGTCCTGTGCCTGAGCAGGATCAGGCAGAACCCGCACCGGCCCGATGCTAAAAGCGCTTCGCTCCAGCCAGGGATCGAGCGCCAGTGCCCGGGCGTGAGCGGCATATAGCTCGGCAATGGAGGCGGCGGGCAGGTCTGGAACCTCCGGCCTCCAGTCCGGAAGCTCCGGCACGCCCGCCAGCAGCGCCCGCACGGGGTGCAACGTGGGCACGAAGCACACCCCCAACGCCGCCGTCTGGAGAGAGGGCAGGGAAGGCACGGTAAAGCCGCGCCCGCTGGGAGCAAAGTCGAGAATCAGGGCCGCCTGACCGTCCCGTACCCGCCGCAGCCAGGTGCGGCGGGTGTCCAGTTTCCCTTCTGTCTCCTGCACGCTGCCCATCACGGTCCAGGCTTCCGGGGTGCCGTGGCCCGCCAGCAGCGCGGCGCTGTCCAGCGGCTGCCCCAGCGCACTCAGCAGTTGCCACCGCTCGGGATCGCTCAGGGCGTCACGGTTGGCCCAGCCCCCGCACAGCAGCGCCAGTTTGCCCAGATGTGAGAGCAGCGCCTCGCCGTTCTCGGCATGCAGGTGGTCCGGAATCTGGCGCACCAGCCGCGCCGCGCCGGGGGCCTGCGCGTCGATCAGGCGGGCGGCCTGGGCGTCCCAGGTTCTGTAGGGCAGCTTCCTGGCGGCGGGCAGGCCGCCCCGGATCAGGTCCTGCATCCACAGGTGCAGGTCTTCCAGACCGCTGCCGATTTTGGCGTGACGGGCGGCCTCCCGTTTCGCCTTTGCAGCGGGGTCTGCGGCCTTTGCAGGCGCGGCGAGTTCTGGGTCAGCACCGCCTGGTCCAGCCGCCGCATCCTGACGCGCCCGCCTGCTTTCCAGCCACTTGCTCAGCACCTCGGGAGGAGCCGCCGCGCCCCAGCTTCCCTGCTGCCCCGCTCCCTGTTGCCCACCTACGTGCAGCAGCAGCAGCGCCAGCCCGTGTTTGCACGGAAACTTGCGGCTGGGGCAGCTGCATTTGCAGGCGTACTCCGGAGTCCGCAGATCGACGCCCACCAGGTAGGGCTTCCTGCCGCTGCCCTGGCATTCGCCCCACAACCACTGTGCATCTGACGGCAACTGTGCATCTGACTGGGAACCGGCATTCAGCGTGGGCCACTTGCCAGGGCTGCTCAGCTGGCGGGCGGCCTGGGCACTGGCGCTGTCCGGGGCGAGGGCCAGCACGGTTTCGGCGCTCAGGGCGGTGTGAGGCGGGGCAACGTTCAGAACAGACCTCCGGGGTCGGGGGAAGGATCGTGCGGAAAGACTGTTCTATGGTTTCAGGGGCCGGGGCAAAAGGCAAGAGGGGGCCAGAACAGCGCAGGACACGTCAGGCGCGGCGGCGACCCACACGGCCAGCGGGCAGATCGGCCATCAGTTCGCCCGCTTCAACAGGGTCGGTTTCAGGGGC
>JANXWI010000407.1 GCA_025351205.1 Deinococcus sp. | reverse complement strand
CGTTTTGAAGAATTCTGGTAAGTGTTTCAGCTCATCCCCCATCACAACTGATTCAGGTGCCTAAGTGGCTAGCGGGAGAGGACTAGGGTATTTGTCAGATTTGGTTGCCGCGCCTGGAGGGAGTTTTCCTCTATTCCGGCCACAGGGCTATACTCTAATCTACACCCGTCAGCTACTCACTGCTGCTGGTCATACACCTTCACCTGCACGTCCAGCACGCCCCTGGTACTGCCGTGATAACTCCCGCTGATTGGTGACACGTCGCCGTAATCGCGCCCGTGCCCGATCTTGACGTGCGCCTCGACAACAGCGGTGTTGTTGGTCGGGTCGTAGCCCATCCAGCCGGTGCCGGGCAGAAACACCTCGACCCAGGCGTGGCTGGCCTCCGCGCCCACGAAGTTGGCCCCGGCGTACACGTAGCCGCTCACGTAGCGCGCCGGAATGCCCAGGCTGCGGCAGATGCCCAGCATGGCATGGGCGTAGTCCTGGCACACCCCGCGCCCGCTCACGGCGAACTCGGTCAGCGGCGTGCGGACATCGGTGGCCCCCGGTGTATAGCTGAATCGGCGGTACAGCGTGCGCGTCAGCTCCAGCACGAAGGTCGGCAGGTCGTCGCTGCGCAGCGGCGCGGGAACGCTGAACACGTCGGCCCACAGCCCAGCCGGAATGCGCGGCGAGGCGATCAGAAACTCGGTCAGCTCGGCGCGGTGGGCGTCCAGGCTGTGAATCGGGGTCGGCACCGGAACCCGGGACGGGTAGGTGACCACCAGCGTCCGGGCCTCGATTCGCAGCAGGGTGTGGCGCTCGTGGACATGGACATGGTGGATCAGGTTGCCGAAGTAGTCGCGGTGAGAGCTGGCCGGAACGTCCGGCGTCACCGAGATGTCGAAGGCCAGCACGTTCTGCCGCTCGTCGCGGATCGGGTGAAGGCGCACTTCGTTGAAAGAATCCCAGACGGGTTCAGCGTAGCGGTACTCGGTGACGTGCCTGATTTCTGCTCGCATGGGTTGGGGTGGCTCACCTTGAGGCCGGGGGGAAGATTGCCTGTGGCTACCGTAGTGTGCCCGGTGTACCAGCGGTCTTACAGAGGCTTATCTGGCTTTGGGACTCGAAGATATTTAAGTAGAGGTCGCTTGGATGCCTGGCCTGCTCACCCCCTCCCCAGCCCTCTCTGCGAGCTGTGCCAGTCCCCCGTAAAGAGGGAGGGAGCACGAAATCCTGAACTCGCTCGTGGTTCGTCGGTGAACTGGCTGCCGAGGGCATAGGCCGTTGGCCCCTCCCCCTTGAGGGGGGAGGTTGGGACTGGTACAGCTCCGCAGGAGAGGGGGTGGATGAGCAAAGCGATTGCCCCTCCCGCCCTAAACCACAAAATAGGCCTCGTGGATGGCGTGGCCCAGCGTGTTGAATTCGTTCAGCAGGGTTTCCAGCCCCGGTTCCTCGCGGGTCAGGATGTCGTCGATGTCGGCGTGTTGCAGCCGGGCGTACAGCCACGACGCCCCCTTGAGCAGCCCAGCATTGGCCTCCGGGCGCGACCTGCCGATCTGTTCCAGGGTTTCCTGCAAGTTCTTGGCGGCGTGGCGCACGCTGCGCGGAAAGTCAGGGTCGAGCAGCAGAAACTCGGCGATGGTGCGGGGGTCCAGGCCGGCGTGCCTGCGTTTCTGGTACGCCTCGTAGGCGCTGGCACTTTTCAGCACCGCCACCCAGCGGTGGTTGTGCACCGCCACCTGGGGCAGGTCGCCGGTCTTCTGCTTGTAGCGCACCTGAAGCAGCCGCAGGGTGTTGTCGCCGCGCTCCAGAATCTGCCCGGCCCGCAGAAACGACCAGCCTTCGTCTCTGGGCAGGGTGGCGAAGGCGATGCCGAAAAACAGGTGGCTGGCCTCGCGCGCCGCCACGCAGTATTCGTGCAGCCCGTCGCGGTCCAGCACGCCGTCGTCCTGAAAGCACAGGCTCAGATAGGCCTTGTTCACGGCCTCCCACATCTCACTGGGAATCCGGTCCCGCAGGCCACGGGCGTTCTCGCGGGCGCGGGCGACGCTGCTGGCGATGCTGCCGGGGTTGTTCCGGTCGAAGGCCAGCCACGACGGCACGCTGCGGGCGTCGGCGCGGCCCCGCTGCTCGCGGAACAGGACTTCGCTGCCGCTGATGCCCAGCAGCGGACTCCACTGCCTGCTGACCACCCCTGCGGCTTCCAGGCCAGCGTAATAGTTCACGTCGAGCATGCGGGCGGTGTTCTCGCTGCGCTCGACATAACGCCCGATCCAGTAGAGGGATTCGGCCACGCGGGAGAGCATTATCTGCCGCCTTTCTTGGAGGTCACAGGTTTGGACGGTTGAACGGAACTGGCCGCCCTGCGTCCGAGTGCTGTCTTCTCAGATGCCAGGGAGGCAGGCCCGTCCGGCTGCTCGGCTTTGGACGTTTTGAATAGCCTGCCCACCACCTTTGATTCCTGCGCCTGGGCTGATTCCTGCGTCTGGGCAGCGGGCCTGGCGGACGACGCCCTGATCCGCACCGTGCTGCTGGCCCGCGCCTTCGAGATCACCGTTTTGGACGCGGGCAACACCGCCTGGAGGTCCTGTCTGCTCAGGCCTGCCACCGCGCCCGCCAGCGCCTCCGAGGCGGCCTTGTCCTCCTTCGAGGCTCCGGGCTGGTTGACCGGGGCCACGGGCGGAGCGTCGCCCTCCAGCACCCAGGTGTCCTTGCTGCCGCCGCCCTGCGAGCTGTTGACCACCAGCGAGCCGCGCGTCAGGGCCACCCGTGTCAGGCCGCCGGGAATGATGGTCACCTCCTT
>JANXWI010000350.1 GCA_025351205.1 Deinococcus sp. | reverse complement strand
GGGGCCGTTGCGGAGCAACTGGGGGGCAAGTGAGCGCCAGCGATTGCCCTTCCCCTTCCCCCTTCCAACCCAGCCGCCCACTTCCAACCGCCCCAGCCCCGGAGGCTCCATGACCACCAGACCCGTATCCACCCTGGCCCCAAGTCCTGCCCGCCCGGCCTTCCGGCTGCCCGCCCCGCTTGCCAACGCCGGGTACTTCCTGGTCAGCCTGGCCATTCTGGTGCTGATCTGGACGCTGCTGGCGGCGGTGAGGACCGATCTGCCCAGGCCCGCCTTCATCGGCGCCGCGCTGGCTGAGCTGTTTGCCCGTCCGTGGTACAACGACGGTCCCAACGACCAGGGCATTTTAAATCTGCTGCTCAGCTCGCTCACCCGCGTGTTCTCCGGCTTTGCCATCGGGGCCGTGATCGCCGTGCCGCTGGGCATCCTGATGGGGTCGGTGCCGGTCTTCAGACGCATTCTCGACCCCATCGTGCAGCTGATGCGCCCCGTTTCGCCGCTGGCCTGGTTTCCCATCGGCCTGACCCTCATGAGCAAGGCCGAACCCGCCACAGTGTTCATCATCGCCATCACCGCTCTCTGGCCGACCATCATCAACACTTCTTTCGGGGTCAGTGGCCTGCCCGCCGACTACAGGAACGTGGCCCGCGTCTTCAACTTCACGCCCGCCCAGTACGTGACGCGCGTTCTCTTGCCCTATGCACTGCCACACATCGTGACCGGCATGCGCATCAGTTTTGGCATCGCCTGGATGGTGATCGTGGCCGCTGAGATGCTGAGCGGCAAGAGCGGCATCGGTTTCTACGCCTGGGACGCCTGGAACGCCGGAAACCTGGCGCACGTGGTCTGCGCCATTCTCATCATCGGCGTGACCGGCTTCTGCTTCGACCAGCTGTTCAACCTCGCCCAGAAGAAGGTGACGCACGCATGACCCAGAGTGTGATGACGACCCAGCCGGAACTGACCCCCACGCCCGCCCTGTCTGTGAGCGGCGTCTACAAAAGTTTTGGCACCTTCGTGGCGCTGGAAGGGGTGGACCTCGACATCTGGCCGGGCGAATTCATCAGCATCATCGGGCATTCGGGCTGCGGCAAGAGCACGCTGCTCAACTTGGTGGCGGGGCTGAACCCGCCCACTGCCGGCACGGTCAGCCTGTTCGGGCGGCCCGTCGAGGGGCCGGGGCCGGAGCGGGCGATGGTGTTTCAGAACTACAGCCTGCTGCCCTGGCTGAGCGTGCGCGCCAACGTGCTGGAGGCCATGAAAGCCTCGGTGCCGCAGATGGGGCGGCAGGAGCGCGAAGGGGTCTGCGAAGGGGTGCTGAAGATGGTGGGCCTCTGGACGCACAGAGACCAGAAACCGGGCAGCCTGTCGGGCGGGCAGCGGCAGCGCGTCGCCATCGCGCGGGCGTTTGCGGTGCAGCCCCGAGTTCTCCTGCTCGACGAGCCGTTCGGGGCGCTCGACGCCATCACCAGGGGCAAGTTGCAGGACGAGCTGCTGGGCATGTGGAGCGGCCCTGAAAGCGGCATCAGCAACGTGCTGATGGTCACGCACGACATTGACGAGGCCATCTACCTCTCGGACCGCATCGTGGTGATGAGCAACGGCCCCCGCGCCCACATCCACGAGGTGCTGAAGGTGAACCTGGAGCGCCCCCGCGAACGGGCGAGGCTGGTGAGCGACCCGGTGTACCTGGCTCTGAAAGCCCACATGCTCGACCTGCTGGGGCGGGTGCTGGCGCACTGAGGGACCCCTCACCCCGCTGCTTCGCAGCGCCCCTCTGCAAGCAGCTCTGCGAGTCTCCCCAGAGGAGAGGGGAAAAAGCGGCCAGCACGGTAACAACCGAACAGGGGGAGCAACCTCGTTTAGGTCACTGGATGCTCAGCCCGTTCACCCCCTCCCCAGCCCTCCCCCCTCAAGGGTGAGGGAGCGAAGCGGCCTAAATTCACCTTGTCTTGATCGGTTGACGGTGTACTTGATTCGGATGTGTCAAGCAGAGAAAAGACTCCGCCGCTCTGGTCGCAGGTTTAATTTGATTCACCCCCGACTGCAACTGATACAGCGCGCAGCGAGGGGGGGAGCTGGACGAACATCCCAGACAGCATTTTCCTGATCTCACCCGCTCAGGCGGCGACCACCCGGTTTCGCCCGGCAGTCTTGGCGGCGTACAGGCGGGCGTCGGCGGCAGCCACCAGGGCCGCGACAGAAGGCGTGTCCACGCCCAGCTGCGCCACCCCGATGCTGACGGTGACCGAAAGACCAGGACGCAGCTGGTTCCAGGGGTGGTCCTGCACCCGGCGGCGCAGCCGTTCGAGAAGCGTTGCCGCCGCCTCCAGCGCGGTGTCGGGCAGCAGAATCAGAAACTCCTCGCCGCCGTAGCGCCCCACCCCGTCACTGCTGCGGCACCCGGCCAGGAACAGCCCTGCCGCCGCCCGCAGCACCTCGTCGCCCACCTGATGCGAGTAACGGTCATTGACCTGCTTGAAATGATCGAGGTCCAGCACCGCCAGACACAGCCCTGTGCCCAGGGTCTGCGCCCGTGCCAGCGCCGCTTCCAGGCGCGGCTCCAGGCCCCGGCGGTTCAGCAGGCCGGTCAGGGCGTCCTGGTGAGCACTCTCTTCCATCTGGCGGGCGTGAGCCACCAGGCGCTCGTTCTCACGGCGGCTCTCCTCGGCCCCGAAGCGCACGGCCAGCACCTGGGCACGCTGCTCGGTCAGCGCACTCTCGCGTTCATCCTTCAGCGCCAGGTAGGCCCGCAGCTGCAAGAGGGCCTGCACCGGCTCTGCGGCCTGCTCGTGGGCGCCTGACAGGGCCAGCCTGACCCTGGACTCGGCCTGAAGGTTCCGGGTTTCCTGGGCCAGATGCAGCGCCCGTTCCAGGCTGGCCACCGCTGATGGAGCCTGCCCCTTGTCCTCCAGCTGACTGCGCCCGATGAGCAGCCAGGTCTCGATCTCCTCGGAGCGCAGCGCACCCTCCTGACTGACGCTCAGCGCCTCGTACAGGTGGGGCAGCGCCAGCTCCGGGTGTCCGGCGGCCAGGTGCAGTTCGGCCATGCCTTGCAGGCCCCACATCACGCGCCGGGTCAGTCCTGCCCGGCGGGCCAGCCGCAGCAGCCGCTCGAACAACGGCGCAGCCTCCTGTGTGCGGCCCTGCGCCAGACAGGTCAGGCCCAGGTTGGAAAGCGCGGCGGTCTCGGTCCTCACGTCGCCCGCCGCCCGCGCAATTTCCAGGGCCTCACGGCAGTACTGCGCCGACAGGTCGAGCTGGCCCAGGTCGCGGTAGTCCACGCTGATGTTCGACAGCGCCATGCCCAGACCGCCCCTGTCGGCCTGCTGCCGCTGCAAGGCCAGGGCCTCCAGCTGGTGTTCCAGGCTGGAAGCGGTGTCGCCCAGGTCGCTGTACACCATCGACAGACCGCCGTGGGCCTCGGCGCGGTGCCGCTGCGCGTCTTCGGGACTCAGGGCGCTGTCTGGGTGCGAGCCATCTGGACGCGCGCTGTCTGAATGCTGTGCCAGGGCCATCAGGCGCAGAAAATACACGATGGCCTCGGCGTGTCTGCCCGAGGCGTGGGTCAGGTAGCCCAGGTAGCACAGGCACCGCCGCTGCCCTGACACGTCGGCCAGCCGGTCACAGACGCCCAGCGCCCGCACCAGGATCGCCTCGGCCTCGGCGTACTCGGCACAGATGTACAGGGCCGCGCCCAGCAGGCTTTCGGCCCGCGCCACGCTTCCGGGGCTGTCCAGGGTACCGGCCAGGTGCAGGGCCTCACGCCCCAGTTGCACGGCCAGCCGGGCGTCCTGTTGCAGCGCCAGCGTAATCCTGACCTCCAGGCCCTCCAGCACCGCGAACGCCTCCTGGGCGCTGCTGTGCCGGAGTGGACCGGGCTGGTCAGGGTGGGAGGTGTGTGGCTCGGGCATCCTCGCCCCTGAGCGTACTCCGCCGCCGTCACAGAGTTCAGACAATCTGAGCGCCGCCGTCTCATGAAGGGGCAAAATTGTGCGCCAGGGCCGGAGAATGCGGGACCAGCACGTTTCAGTCTTCGTGACCTGAACAGTGCAGGGAGGTGCAAGTCGTCGGGGGCGGCGGGCAGGCGTGCTCATGCGCGTCCGTTCTGCCCAAGAGGCCCCTCCTCTGGCTAGATTGATCGGCCCGTCTCTGTACCGGAAGGAGGTGCAAGTCGTCGGGGGCGGCGGGCAGCGACCAAGCGTCGTCAACGGCGCTGCTCTGGTCAAGGCGGCCTCTGATGGGGGTCCGTCCTGCTCAAGAGGCCCCTCCTCTCTCCAAATTGATCAGCCCGTCTCTGCACCGGAGGGTGAGCACGCCTGCCCGCTTCATTCAGATCAGCTTCCGGGGTTCAGCCCGGTTCAGTGTAGACGTTCCAGACGATGTTTCTCTGATTTTTTCTGATTCGCTCGCCACAGGAGCGCACATGGTCCGAACGCGTTGTTCAGACGCTTATCAGGCAACGGGCCGATGCTGGGGCCATGAGACCACTTCGCGCCCGGACGCCCTTCGGCTGGACCCGGCTCTCCCCGACCACGCTGACACTGGCCGCGCTGACCCTGCTGGGAGCTGGTCAGTCTTTCGGTCAGCCAGCCGCCTCGCCCACCATCCAGACGCTGCCCGGCAGCCGGGTCGTGACCTTTCTGAGCAGCACGCCCGGCTGGTTTCTGTGCGACAGCATCGACGCCCCGTTCAACGCGGTGATGGGCTGGCCGGACGCCCGTGGCCTGAGCCGCCTGAGCGTCTACAGCAAGGCCGTCGCCGGGGTGTACAGCTACCGCACCTACCGCGTCGGGCGGGCCGACCCCGGAGCCGGTCAGATCAATTACGCGCTGAGCACCTCGGGGGCCGTTCCCGCCAAGGGGGCCGCGCCGTACCATGTCGGGGCCTTCAACGCGCAGGGCACGCCGGGGGCCATCACGCCGGGGGTCGTGACGCTTGGCAGCGCCGAGGCCAGTGGGCAATGCCGCTGGGTGGTCAACACCCGGCTGATGGGCTTCAGTTCCAGGCGCAGCGTTCTGGTCACCGAAACGCAGGGCCAGCTGACCTACCAGACCTTCGACAACAGCGCCCTGGTGCGCGTCATCAACCCAGACGGCGTGCAGCGCAGCACGGTGCCGTCGCTGAGCATCGTGGGTGGCAGCAGGTCCATGACCATTACGCAGGAGGTCTTCACCTTCCAGAACGCCGGGTACACCTACACCGTGCGGGTGGCGCGGCAGGGGCAGCCCGCCGGGGCCAGCGTGAGTGTCAGCCGGGGCGGCAAGGTGGTGCAGCAGGAGACGCTGACCGGCTACACCTACGCGGAGCGGCACTGAGACAGGCGCAATCTGAGAAGCAGCCGTCAGCGTCCTGCATCGTGGTTGATCTTGCCCGGATAGAACAGCAGCGCCAGCGGCAGGCTGGAGCCGTTGGCCGGAACGATCTGTAGACGGAACTCCGGGCTGCGGATCTGCCACAGCGCTGCCGGAGACGCCGGAACCTTGAGCGCCCGGCCCTGCCCGATCAGCACCTGCGACGTGCGCCCGCCGTCCTGCACTGACCCACCGTCCTGCACCAGTACGGTCCCCCGGTAGGCCCCGCCGCGCGGTGAGGCGGCCAGCAGTCGGCCCGCTGCCCCGGCGACCCGAATGCTGTACAGCACGCCGTAGTTGCCCATCAGACGCTGCGGATTCCCGGTCAGGGCGTCGTACCCTTGCAGCGGCGGATCATCCGGGCCGCTGAGGGTCAGCCGGAAGGGGGTGGCCGCGCCTGCCGGGAGCTGCACGCTCAGCGTCCGGTCAGCCCCCAAGAAGGTGCCGCGCTGATGAAAGGCGTCGGCAGGCAGGGTCGGCAGCTCACCGTCTGGACGCTCACCCTGGCCCAGCATCACCACGCTCAGCTCCAGTGTGGCGCGGCTCTCCAGGTCCAGCATCAGGCTCACCACGCTGCCGGGGGCCAGCAGGCCGGAATCGAACAGCACGCCCTGCTCACTGCCGCCCAGAGTGCGAGGGGGGCGCGGCCCGGAGGCGAAGTAACGCAGCAGCGTCTGCTGGCCGATCACCGGATCGGGCTGCCGGGTCACGGCGCGGCCCTGGCGCAGCACGGTGAGGGAGGCGGGCTGCTCATCCATGTTTCTTGCCAGCAGCAGCAGCCGGGCCGGACGCCCCAGACCGTTGACGTGGTACGCCAGCACCCGGACCCGCTGCCCCATCTGGCCCGGCACCGTGTCGCGGTACAGCAGGCCGCTCCGGACCGGAGTTTCCGGTGAGTCCGAGACCAGCAGCACGCCCGAACTGCCGAGCAGGGTGGGCCGCAGGGCCGGGTACCTCAGAATGGCGGGGTCGGTGGGTGGGTCCGGCACAGTGACGGCCAGCGCCGACGAGACCAGGGCCATTCCAA
>JANXWI010000271.1 GCA_025351205.1 Deinococcus sp. | reverse complement strand
ATCGCCAAGGGCAGCCCGACTCCGCACAAGGCCAAGGTCGGAAGCCTCAACTGGGACCAGGTGCTGGAAATCGCCAAGACCAAGATGCCCGACCTCAACGCGGGCAGCCTCGACGCCGCCGCCAACACGGTTGCAGGCACGGCCCGCAGCATGGGCGTGACCGTGAACGGAGGGCCGAACTGATGCCCAAGCACGGAAAGAGGTACAGGGCGCTGGTCAGCAAAGTGGACCGTGACCGGATGTACAGCATCGACGAGGCCGCCGCGATGGTGAAAGACATCGCCACCGCCAAGTTCGACGAGACCGTCGAGATTCACTTCCGGCTGGGCATCGACCCCCGCAAGAGCGACCAGAACGTGCGTGGAACCGTCGCCCTGCCTCACGGCACGGGCCGTACCGTGCGCGTGGCGGTCATTGCGAAGGGCGACAAGCTTCAGGAGGCCGAGACCGCCGGGGCTGACGTGTACGGGGCCGAGGACCTGATCGACCGCATCGCCGGCGGTTTCATGGACTTCGACACCGTGGTGGCGACCCCCGACATGATGGCGCAGGTTGGTCAGAAGCTGGCGCGTCTGCTCGGGCCGAGAGGCCTCCTGCCCAACCCCAAGAGTGGCACGGTGGGCCTGGACGTTTCGGGCATCGTCAAGGGCCTCAAGGCTGGGCGCATTGAGTTCCGCAACGACAAGACCGGCGTGGTGCACGCGCCCATCGGCAAGGCCAGCTTCGACCCGGCCAACCTGAGCGCCAACTTTCAGGCCCTGATCGCCGCCGTAGAAGCGGCCAAGCCCAGCAGCGCCAAGGGCGTGTACGTCAAGAGTGCTTTCCTGAGCAGCACCATGGGGCCGAGCATTCCCCTGTCGCTGACCACGGCGTAAACACAAGTCAGTTGTTCATCTGAAGGTGATTTAGCGCTTCTGAGAACGGTTCGGCTTGATGTATTTCAGAGCTGACTAGTCAGAGGGCTGGTGTCCACCGAGTCAACAGAAATCTTCCATACGGCACCCCGGTGCGCTTTTGCACCTTTTCAATAGGCAGATGTTCGGCAACGAAGACAGCGGGAGCCGCGAGGCTTAAATCTCAATTATGGTCGAGTTTATCCGACCTGATCCCGCCGAGCTGTCCAGCCAAAGCGCACTGAGAAGTTATTTTCACTGCTCCTGGACAATCCATAAGGGAGGTTCACCACATGGCGAACCCGCGTAACAAAACCACGCTCGACTCGCTCGGCAAGAGCCTGGAGAACATCGAGACGTTCTTTGTCGTCGATTACCAGGGCCTGACGGCGGGCCAGCTCAGCACGCTCCGCAAGGCCATCCGCGAGAAGGGCGGCCAGCTGATCGTGGCCAAGAACACCCTGATCAACCGGGCGCTGGGCGAGGGCCGCGACTTTTCAGACGCCCTCAAGGGGCCGAGCGCCCTTGTGGTGGCCCAGGGTGACCTGGCCGCCGTGGCGAAGGTGCTGAGCGACGCCGCCAAGGCCAACGACAAGGGGATTCCGACCATGAAGGCCGGCTACGTCGAAGGCAAGCGCGTCGATCTGAGCGTCGTCGAGCGCATCAGCAACCTCGGCACCCGTGACCAGCTGTACGCCGAACTGGTCGGCGTGCTGGGCGGACACCAGAGCAACTTCGTGGGCATTCTGGAAGCCTACAAGGCCAAGCTCGAAGAGGCCGCCGCAGCCTGAAGAGGCTTGTAGCGCGTGGCTTCTGGCCTGTAGGACCGGCCCATCCATTTCGCTGCATCTCACTTCTTCACGTTCGCCTTTCCCACAAGCTACAGGCCACGCGCCACAGGCTTAAATCTCAGCTCTGAACCCTGAAGCGGTTCACCTCAAGGAGTTACCCACATGGCTTTCAACAAAGAGCAGTTTCTCGAAGACCTCGCGACCATCAACCTCCTCGAACTGGCCGACCTGATCGACGCCATCAAGGAGAAGTTCAACGTCACCGCCGCCGTCGCCTCGGCTGGCCCCGCTGCCGCCGCCGCCGTGGTCGAAGAGAAGACTGAATTCGACGTGGTGCTGATCGATGCAGGTGCTAGCAAGATCAACGTGATCAAGGAGCTGCGTGCCATCACCGGCCTGGGCCTGAAGGAAGCCAAGGACCTGTCCGAGAAGGGCGGAGCCATCAAGGAAGGCGTCAACAAGGAAGAGGCCGACAAGGTCAAGGCCCAGCTGGAAGCCGCTGGCGCACGCGTCGAGCTGAAGTAAAGCCAACCCGAGTACCGGGAGTGCAAGCCCCCCGATTCCAGTCCGGAGTCGGGGGGTTCCTGTTGGCTGGCGGGTGATTTGTGGGAACGGCTTGTGGCTTGTCGCTCGTGGCGTGTGGGAACAGCCTGTCTGGGCAGGTGAAGCGAGTTGCCCGGACTGGTTTCCACAAGCTAAAGGCCACGCGCCACAAGCCCCCTACTACCTCAAAGTTCTGCGCAGCTCCCCGGCCATTTTGAACCACTCTTGCTCCTGTCGGCGGTAGGTGGACGTGGCCTGACGCTGCGTCTTTTCCATCTGGGTGAGCAGCGGTTGCGCTTCACCTGATCGGCCCTGAGCGATCAGGAAGGCTGCGTACTTCACGCGCGGCTCCTCGGTGATGGCCCCGCGCAGGGAGTCCTGATACGCCCGCTCTGCCGCCGCAATATCGCCCAGCCCACTGTGGACCTCGGCCAGAAGCAGCTTGACCCGCGTGCCCAGCGTCGGGGACCGCATGGCGTCTACCTGTTCCAGATAGGCACGAGCTTCAGCCAGCGCTCCCTGACGAAATTTCAGCTCGGCCAGGGTGGTGAGCAGCGTCGGGTCTTCCCTGTAGATGCCGGTGAGCAGCGGCTGCAAGGTGGCCTCTGCGTCGGTCAGGCGTCCGGCGCGGGTCAGTTCGGCGGCCAGCGCCTCGCGGTTCTGGAAGGTGTCAGTGTCGGCCAGGCGCTCGGTCTTGGTCCTGATGCGGGCTTCTTCGCCCTGGAGCCGCTCGCGCACCGGTTCCAGACTGAATCGGCGGCGGCGCAGGGTGGGCAGCACCTCCACAAAAAAGTAGATCGCCGCGCCCAGGCCGGGCAGAAACAGGATGACCCAGATCCAGAAAAATTCGCGCCGCTGAGTGATGGCGTGAATGATACACCCCACTTGCAGAATGCCGAGAATGGCCGTCAGGTACGGAACCTGGCCCAGCCAGTTGGTGAGAAAAGACATGCAGATAGCCTAGCAAACCTGCTGTCAGTGCGGGCTCCACTTTCTGAGCAACCGGCGGCTGGAGGAAGCGGGCCGTGCAAGACCACCCCGCATGACAGCATGCAAATCCTCTTGACTTCCGCCCGCCCGACCCCCATACTTGGGAGCGGTCAGCCAGGATGGGCTGGCGTGAAGCAGCCAGTGGTGAGACGAGTTTTCTCTTGTATCTGGAGTGTAACACACTGTTTAACGGCTCTACAATCTGAAGGTATTCTCACGGAAGCAGGTTATTCGCCTGGTTCCTGCTTCGTCTTGTGACGACCTGTATCGGGTCTTCCTGTGCGCGGCTGGCCATGATGGGCCTTCCCTGCTGGCACGGATATACGTCACAAACGCGGTGTAAAACACAGGCGCGGTGTAGGACACAGCCGTAGCTCAAGGCCAGCTTCCCGAACCTGAATTCGGCTTCAACATTCACAGGGGTGTGCATGAACCAACGTATCGAGCGCTTCGGAGAGATTGCTGAAGTTATTCCGCTTCCCGACCTGACCGAGATTCAGGTCACCTCATTCAACACCTTCTTGCAGGAAGGCACCGCCATCGACAGGCGCAACAACGCGGGTTTGGAAAGTGCTTTCCGCGAGATTTTTCCC
>JANXWI010000257.1 GCA_025351205.1 Deinococcus sp. | reverse complement strand
GCCCCGGACGCCCCTCATGTCAGGCATGTCGGTTATGATTCCAGACTTCTGCCCAGGAGTGGGTGTGATAGGAATCTACAGTGCAGCATGTGCCGCGACGATGGGCCTAGGGTGTCTGTTTGGCGCTCCGGTACTCGCTGTTGGAGTAACACAGCTCGATCTGAGCCATCGTCTTGCCAATTTTTTTCCTGAATGGAGAACCTATGTAGTCGGAGAGCAAACCGGAGACTCAGTGGTCGGCACGAGTTCGCAGTCGTACATGTTCAACCAGCCTCTGCTGGGAGGAGACCGGGTTAATAATGCGACAATTCCGTCTAACGCAGCACATGCACTGACGCAGGTCTACTTCGCTAAGCCTAGAGAGGATGTTCGGGCCAAACTGCGGCAGTTTGGCATTATACCCTAAAATTTAGGCGCAAAGCCTAGTTACTAAACCAAGATTTTAGTAACTAGGCTAAACTAGGCAGTATTCTACTCGTGTTACCGAATATCTTCAAAAGGTAACTTAGGAAGGTGGAAAATGCAGAAGTTGATAAATTCTATCCTCGTCTTAATCCCCTTTATTTTATCATCTTGTAGTAATACTGAAGTTGGAATAATATCTAAAATACCTACAGTTGAAAAACTATGGGAGTACGATAGTGTAAACGCTTTAGGATTTAGCTTGGTCGGAAATACTGTATTTTCACAAGAATTTGCTAAGACCGGAAATTATACAGGTAAATTATTAGGCTATGATTTGATTAATCAGAAATTTAACTTTCGCATTCCCTACACTGAATCTACAGACAAGCAAGATGTACTGTTCCGTAGAGGAAGCGATTACGTTTCTCAAGATGTGGTCGGTAAAAATGGAGTCCAAATATCTCGATATCTTGACGGTAAAGGTCCGGCCATTCAGGTATTTGGAAATGATGGGAGAATTATTAAGATTGTGCGACAAATAGATGCCGATGACGACTATTTTGGGCTTCAAAAGATACAAATTGTAGATGATCTAGTATTGGTAGCAACCAAATATCATCTTTACGCGTATAGCTTCTCAGATCTAAAAGATTCTTCTACTGTATCGAATCCCATTTGGATAAAAGATTACGTCTATGTTCGTGATGGATTTTACAATTTATCGGCAGTATCAATTGATGACGTGAAAGAAATTATATACACACTTTCCTATGATGTTAGAGATAAGTCCAATGAACATCTTTACTTAAAAGCATTTCAGAAAGACGGAACAGAAATTTGGGCTAAAGACGTGTACAAAGGGGGTTATAAAGATGCCTCCGGTAGGCATGGAGCAAGGCTGACGGCGAAAGACGGGACCATTATCGTCTTCCGCAGTGAGAGTACAATGGCCTCGTTCGACTCACAAGGAAATAAGATTTGGGACACCAGCTCTCTCTGTCAGGAAAATGGAGCTTACCAAGCTGAATACGCTGAAATTAACGGGGGGACAATATTTTTATCTCCAGGTGGTAGCTCAGCTTTATGTGCATTTAACTTGAAGGACGGTAGTAGAAAATGGACTTTCGATCCAAAAGGTGCGGGGTTCATTAATAAATTTTCAATAGTGAACAATGTTTTATACGCTTGCAACAGTGTGCTTTATGCCCTAGATACCGAAACGGGTAAAGTGCTGGCACAAACTGGTGTAGGTGCAAGTGCAGAATTGGGTGGCGGCACGGTGTTGTACGACGCCCCGCGCAATCAGTTGCTAATCTGGGCCGATAAACTCTGGGCCTACAGGCCGATCAAATGAGAGACGACTGTAGGGGTGTTATTGTCAGAGGAGGATTTGCATGAAAAGTGCGGCATACTCGTTGACAGCTCTGGCGCTGGCCTTCGCACTTGCCTCGTGCGCCCCGACCGTGCAGGGGCCGATGGGGACGGGGGCCTATCAGCCCAACGTACGCTACGGAATTGGCAGGGCGCTGAGTCCGGCGGTGCAACTGGCCGACCTGACCGATGCCACGCCCGACACCGCCTACATTCATCTTCCCGAATGCGGCAATGCCGAGGTGCTGGCCGCAGACGTGCGAAAGCTGGGTGTAGACGCGGCCCGTGAAGCCTGCACGAAGACTGAGCAGAACATTCTGACTGGCGGGGTTGTCGGAGGCACCCTTCTGACCGTCTTGTTCGTCGGCTGGCTCATAGCACTCCAGAATCTTGGTCAGGACCTTGGCAAGGCATTTGGGCAGGTTAAGTCTTTCTAATGACCTGAAAGAGAATCATGTGAATAGAGACGAGATCGACCCAAATGTATAGGCGGGAAGCCCAGTCGCCTCCCGCCTGCTTTTCAAAGCTCTAAATGTCCTCGCCCCCCGTGTCCATCCGCACCACCTGCGGCTGAAACTGGCCCAGCACCTCGACAAGGTCACTCTGCGCGGCGATCACCTCTTCCACGCGCTTGTACGCCTGCGGGGCCTCGTCGATGCCGCCTCCCAGCAGCGTCACGCCGCGCTCACTCAGGTACGCCTTCCAGTCGGCCCGCGCAATCGCCTTCGCGGCAGCCTTGCGGCCCATCTGGCGACCCGCACCGTGCGACGCGCTCTCCAGCGACTCGGGCACGCCCTTTCCGCGCACCAGGTAGGCCGGGTCAGCCATGCTGCCGGGAATCAGGCCCAGCTGCCTTGCCGCCGCCGGGGTCGCGCCCTTGCGGTGGACGATCAGCTCCTGGCCGTTCACCTGCTGCTTCCAGGCCAGGTTGTGGCTGTTCCAGACCATGAGGGCGGGCGTTTCACCCAGCGCCCTGCCCATCCGGCCATGAATCTGCTCGTGGTTGGCGAGCGCGTACCGCCCGGCCAGCGTCATGGCCTGCCAGTAGTCCTGGCCCTCCTGGCTGCCCAGGTCCAGCCACGCCAGCTTCTTGGCCGCCGGGTCGAGCGCCGGGTGCAGCGTCTCGGCCAGCCGGGTGAAGTGGCCCGCCACCTGCGCCCCGAAGCCGCGTGAGCCGCTGTGGGTGAGCAGGGCCAGGTAGGTTCCGGCCTCCAGATTCAGCCCGCCATGCTCCAGCGTGAAGGTTCCGAACTCGGCGAAGTGGTTGCCGCTGCCCGAGGTGCCCAGCTGGGTCACGGCCTTATCAAACAGGTGGCGCAGCAGCGGCTGGGCGTCCCAGGCGGGGTCATCCAGCACCTCGTGGGCCAGCCGCTCCCGCCTGTCCCAGCCCACGCCCGCGCCGAAACGGGTGTGCTTCTGGAGCAGGCTGACCGCCCCACGTGAATCCAGAGCCGAGGGCGGTAGGGCGAACACGCTCAGGCGCATCGAACAGCCAATGTCCACGCCCACGCCGTAGGGAATGACCGCGCCCTGAGTCGCCAGCACCCCGCCGATGGGCAGGCCATAGCCCACGTGGGCGTCGGGCATCAGCGCCCCGGCCCGTGAAATGGGCAGCCTCATGGCAGTGTCCATCTGGGCCAGCGCGCCCGGCTCAATCAGCTCTGCGCCCCAGACACGGTAGCTCAGGGCCTCGGGCCGCAGGGCGTCGGCGGCGTGCAGCTCGTCTCTGGCCTGCTTCGCCAGCAGGCTGGCCGACAGCGCCGCGTACACGCCCCCGCCGTGCGCTGCGGGGCTGGCCTGGACGCCCGCAAGCTCGCCCAGAATCTCGTCTCTGCTGGCCCCCGCGTCTTCGCGCACAGAGGCGGCGGCCAGCGCCAGACCGATGTCTGCGCCCATAAGTCCCAGCTTGGCAATGTGCTTCCCGTTCATGATGGTGCTCCCTTTGCGGGCCGCTTTTGCAGCCGACCCTTCCAGTGTGGCAGGCGGAGAGAGGGTAAGCATCGGGCAGATGACCGGGGATGGGGTAGGCCAGGTGGCTCATCAGGCGCATTGTGGGACTGTACCCTGTGCCAGCAGACCGGATACGCTTTATCCAGCCAGCCTGCACAGCTGATCGACCCGTTTCAGCAGCGTGGGAAGACGGTGCGGCCCGGCCATCGCCTGCACCGCGCAGGCCGCCTCTTCCGGCTCCATGCCCGCAGCCGTCACGTACAGCGCGCTGCGGCTGCTGCCCCGGCAGACCGCCACGGCGTGAGGCGATCCCCGGAAGGCGGTCTTGGCGACCCCGACCACCGGGACCACCTCGCCCAGTGCCGCATGCAGGTGTGCGCCCAGGCCGGGAGTTCCGGCAGCGTCGAGGGTCACGTAGCCGTCGATGACCACCACGCTCAGCTGTCCGTTCACCCGTAAAACCTGCTCCAGGACGGCCAGCAGGCAGGGCAGTTCGCGCCGGAAGAACTCACCGGGCAGGTAGGGTTCCACCTCGTCTACGCGCCGGGTCCATTCGCCGAGCGGCTGCGCGTCGGTCCACCCTGCAAACAGCAGCGCGGCGGCGCGGGCACTGCCGTCCGGGCGGTAATCGACATCGGTACAGACGATCATGCGCTCCAGCATACTGCCCGCCTGTTTTCCTTCCCGATGGCTCCGGCCTGCCTCTTCCCGGCGGACTGAAATTCGCACTACCCTGTGCCCATGTCCCAACCCAGTGCAGAACAGCCCAGCGCAGACGGTGTTCTTCTCCGAAACCTCCAGAACGGCGTGCTTACCCTGACCATGAACCGCCCGGACAGCCTCAACAGCGCCAACGACGCGATGCTGAAAGCGCTGCTGAAAGCCGTTCAGTCGGCGGGCACGCGCCCCGAGGTGCGGGTGGTGGTGCTGACCGGGGCCGGGCGCGGCTTCTGTGCGGGCGCGGACCTGGGCCTGATGGGCGCGCCAGACGCGGCCCCCCACCCCACGCGTTTCAGCGAGCACCTGGAGCAGACCTTCAACCCGGTGGTCCGGGCCATCCGGGCGCTGCCCAAGCCCTTTATTTCGGCGGTCAACGGCGTGGCGGCGGGGGCGGGGGCCAGCCTGGCGCTGATCGGTGACCTCCGGCTGTGGTCCGAGGCCGCGAGCGCGGTGCAGGTGTTTTCCAACATCGGGCTGATTCCAGACTCCGGGGCCACCTGGACGCTGCCGCGCCTGGTCGGGTACCACCGGGCCTTCGAGCTGATGGCCTTTGCCGAGAAGGTCGCCCCCGAAGAAGCGCTGCGGCTGGGTCTGTGCGAACAGGTGTACCCCGCCGAGGGTTTCGCCGCCCAGGTGCAGGCGTACGCCGAGCGGCTGGCGGCCCGCCCCGCCGCCGCGCTGGCGCTGACCAAGCAGGCGCTCCAGGCGGCCATGAGCGGCACGCTGGACGAGGCGCTGCTGAGCGAGGCCCACCTGCAAGACGCGGCAGGCCTGAGCTGGGAACATCGCGAGGGCGTGGAGGCCTTCCGGCAGCGGCGTGCGGCAGACTTTCTGAATGAGAAGGTTTGACCTTGGCGCGGGCCTGAGCAGCCCTGAACAGACTTCGGAACCCCCGGCCCAGCCTTGACAAGCCCGCAGCGGCCCTGTACTCTACTGAAGCCCTGGGAGCCGAGGTGGCGGAATCGGTAGACGCACTAGTTTCAGGGACTAGCGCTGCAAGGCGTGTGGGTTCAAGTCCCATCTTCGGCACCACAGATTCCCCCCGACTTCGGTTGGGGGTTTTCGTTGCCCGATTTGGCGTGTGGCTTGTGGCAGGTAGCCTGTTGGAACGGCAGAAGGTCTGCTGAATCTACCCGCCCCGGGCCGTTCCTACAGGCCACAGGCCACGCGCTACGCGCCGTCCTCCAGCACCTCCCGCGCTACTTTCAGAAAAGCCGCGACCACGTTTGTCTGCTGGTCGCGCGGCCAGGTCGCCACGATCTCCACGGTGGGCGCGCCCACCACGGGGCGGTAGGTCACGCCCGGCAGGCTGACCTGCGAGAAGAACCTGATCGGCAGAAACACCCCGAGTCCGGCGGCCACCAGACTGAGCAGGGTGGGCACCTCGATGGCCTCCTGCACGATGCGTGGGGTGAACCCGGCAGCGGCGCACCAGCGCATCACCTGATCGAAGTAGGTGGCCCGCACGGCGCGCGGGAAAAACACGAACGGCTCGTCTGCCAGGTCTGAAATCTGGAGTTTGCGTTTGCGGGCCAGCGGGTGCGTGCTGGGCAGCGCGGCCACCAGTTCCTGCCGCCACAGGGCCAGCGTGTCGAAGGCCGGATCGCGCACCGGCAGCAGCATCAGGCCCACGTCGATCTCGCCCGCCCGCAGGGCCGCTTCCTGCTCCTGGGCGGTCAGCTCGCGCAGGTCAACGGCCACGCTCGGGAACGCTTCTCGGAATCTCCGCACGATGCCCGGCAGCCCGCCGAAGGCCAGCCCCGACACGAAGCCGATGCCGATGCGCCCCACCTCGCCGCGCGCCGCCTGCCGCGCCCGTTCGCTGCCCTGGGCCAGCGTGTTCAGGGTGGCCCGCGCCGACGTGAGAAACACCTCGCCCGCCGGGGTGAGCTGCACGCGCCGGGTGGTCCGCAGCACCAGTTTCACGCCCAGCTCGTCTTCCAGGGTGCGGATGCTGCTGCTCAGGGCCTGCTGCACCACGAACACCCGTTCGGCGGCCCGCCCGAAGTGCCCCTCCTCGGCCAAGGCAATGAAGTGGCGCAGGTGGCGCAGTTCAACGGCCATGCGGGCGGCCTGTGGCGTGTGGTGTATGGCGTGTAGAAACGGCCCGACGGTCCAGATTGACTGAAACCTCGTACATTGGCTGTTCCCACAAGCCACACGACACGGGCCACAAGCCAGATTCACCATTTCGGCTGGTCATTTCCCAAAGTTTAGCTTGTTGGCGCTTGCCAATGGGCGTTCTAGACTGATATTCCGTCCGTCACGCGCCGCGCCTTGAGGCGGGTCACACCGAAAGCCGACCCGGATGTTTCAGGATGAAGTGACCGCGTTCATCTCGACTGTATCCGTATCAGGCCACCCGTTTACATCAACCCGTCTGTACCAACCCGTTTGCACCAACCCGCCGAAAGGTTCTCAAAGACTCTCGTTTTCCGCACCCCAGGAGTGTCCATGACCCAAGCACCCGTATCGCCAGACGCGGAACGGCTCGACCCCGACAGGCTGGGCAGCGCCACGCCCGCCGAGTCGAGCGCCGCCCCAGCAGCCGACACCTCGCAGCGCCAGCAGGAGCAGCAGGCCGAACACAAGGGCGCGCAGAACGTCAGGGCGCAGCTGCCGCCGCGCGCCGCGCTGCCCATTCAGCAGCGTGAGCGGCTCAACGACCTCGAAACCCAGGAATGGCTCGACTCGCTTGCCTTCGTGCTGAGCGACGCCGGAGACGACCGGGCCGCGCAGCTGCTGGAAAACCTGGACCACTACGCCTACTTTCACGGGGCACCGATTCAGTTCAAGCAGAACACGCCTTACATCAACACCATCGACGTGGAGCACCAGCCCTCCTACCCCGGCGACATAGAGCTGGAACTGAAGATGAGAAACGCCATCCGCTGGAACGCCGTGGCGATGGTGATCCGGGCCAACAAGGCCAGCGACGGCATCGGCGGGCACCTGGCGACCTACGCCAGCAGTGCCGAGCTGCTGGAAGTCGGCTTCAACCACTTCTTCAGGGGGCACGGCGCACATGAGAGCCGCGACCTGGTGTTCTTCCAGGGCCACGCCAGCCCCGGCGTGTACGCCCGCAGCTTTCTGGAAGGCCGGTTTGACGAGGGCCGCCTCAACCGCTTCCGGCGCGAGCTGAGCAGGGACGGCGAGGGCCTGTCCAGCTACCCGCACCCCTGGCTGATGCCCGACTACTGGGAGTTCCCGACGGTTAGCATGGGACTGGGGCCGATCCAGGCGATCTATCAGGCCAGATTCATCAAGTACCTGGAAAATCGGGGCCTGAAACCCAAGGGCGACAGCAAGGTCTGGGCCTTCCTGGGCGACGGCGAGATGGACGAGCCGCAGAGCATCGGGGCCTTAAGATTCGCCGCCTACGAGAACCTCGACAACATCGTCTTTGTGCTGAACGCCAACCTGCAACGCCTCGACGGGCCGGTGCGCGCCAACTCCAAGGTGATTCAGGAGTTCGAGGCCCTGTTCCGGGGAGCGGGCTGGAACGTGCTGAAGGTGGTCTGGGACGGCAAGTGGGACGAACTGCTGAGCAAGGACTACAACGGCACCATCGTCAAACGCTTCGAGCTGCTGGTGGACGGTGAATCGCAGCGCTACGCGGCCTTCGGCGGCAAGGAGCTGCGCGAGAAGTTCTTCAACACCCCGGAACTGCGGGCACTGATCGACGGCTGGTCGGACGCCGATCTGGAGCTGCTCAACCGGGGCGGCCACGACGTGAACAAGATCTACGCCGCGTACAGGGCGGCGGTGGACCACAAGGGCAGCCCGACGGTCATCATCGCCCGCACCATCAAGGGCTACGGCCTGGGCGACAGCGCACAGGCCCGCAACGTGGCCCATCAGGTGAAAAAGCTCGACTTCGGGGCGCTGAAAGACCTGCGAGACGCCCTCAAGCTGCCCCTGTCCGACGATCAGGTGGAGCACCTGGAGTACTACCACCCCGGCGCAGACAGCCCGGAGGTGAAGTACGCCATGCAGCGCCGTGAGGCCCTGGGCGGAGCGGTCCCGGCCCGCGTGGTGGACTACGTGCGCCCCACTGTGCCGGGGGCAGAATTCTACGAGGAGTTCGCCAGGGGCAGCGGTGGCCGCGCGGTCAGCACCACCATGGCGATGGTGCAGGTGATCAGCAAGCTGCTGCGCGACAAGGAACTGGGCAGGCTGATCGTACCCATCGTGCCCGACGAGGCCCGCACCTTCGGCATGGACGCGCTGGTCCCGCGCATCGGCATCTACAGCCCGCGCGGCATGACCTACACCCCGGTGGACAGCGGTTCGCTCATGGCCTACAAGGAATCCAAGGACGGTCAGATGCTGGAGGAAGGCATCACCGAGGACGGCGCAATGGCGAGCTTTATCGCGGCGGGCACGGCCTACGCCAACCACGGCGTGCCGACCATTCCGTTCTATGTGTACTACAGCATGTTCGGCTTTCAGCGCGTCGGCGACCTGGTGTGGGCCGCCGGCGACCAGCGCACCAAGGGCTTCATGGTGGGGGCCACGGCGGGCCGCACCACGCTGGCCGGTGAAGGGTTACAGCACCAGGACGGCAACAGCATGCTTCAGGCCTACGTGGTGCCCAACCTCAAGGTCTACGACCCGGCCTTTGCGTACGAGATCGCGGTGATCGTGGAGGAGGGCATCCGTGAGATGTACACCGAGGACCAGGACGTGTTCTATTACGTGACCGTCGAGAACGAGAACTATCCGCAGCCTGCCATGCCGCACCTGGGCGACCCGGAGAAGCAGGCGGCGGTGGTGTCGGGCATCATGAAGGGCATGTACCGCCTGCAACGCGGCGAGGCGAACGCCGTGGAAGGGAGCAGCGCCTCTGCGGTCAAGGGGAAGAAGGCGTCGGCCTCACAGTCATCCACAGCACTGCGCGCCCAGCTGCTCGCCAGCGGCCCCAGCATGGTGGCGGCTCAGGAAGCGGTGGAACTGCTCAAGGGTTACGGCGTGGTGAGCGACCTGTGGAGCGTGACGAGCTACAAAGCGCTCCACCAGGACGCGGTTCTGACCCAGCGGGAGAACATGCTGCACCCTGCCGCCCAGCCGAAGGAGAGCTTCGTGGCCCAGCAGCTGAGCCGTGAAAACGCCCCCGGCGTGATCGTGAGCGTGTCGGATTACGTGAAGCTCGGCGCGGACGGTCTGAACGGCCACCTGGACCGCAAGATCTGGACGCTGGGCACCGACGGTTACGGGCGCAGCGAGGCCAGAGAGGAGCTGCGCGACTTCTTCGAGGTGGACGCAAAGCACATCGTGGTGGCGACCCTGTACGCCCTGCTGCGAGACGGCCAGATCGGGGCGGAAGTGGTGGCGAAGGCGATTGCCGACTACGGCATCGACCCGGAGAGAATGGCTCCCGTGTTTCGCTGAAAGAGGCTTGTAGCGTGTGGCCCGTGGCGTGTGGGAACAACCACGTCACGCTGACTCCAACAGGTTTTCCAGTCTTTTCCTACAGGCGACAAGCCACGATCTACAAGCCCACTCCAAAGGAGTACAACCATGCCAGATCAAGTCACGCTCCCCGAAGTGGGCGACAACGTAGAACAAGGGACCGTCGTGACGGTGCTGGTCAAGGTCGGTGACATGGTGGCCGAGGGCCAGCCGGTGATCGAGATCGAGACAGACAAGGCGGTGGTCGAAGTTCCTGCCAACGCCGCCGGCACCGTGTTAGAGCTGAATGTCAAAGAGGGCGACACCGTCAAGGTCGGCGGCGTGATCCTGACGCTGGCAGGCGGCGCGGCTCAGCCTGCCGCCACCCAGACGGTTCCGGCGGCTCCGGCCCCGGCGGCTCCGGCTCCCCCTACCACCCCGGCTCCGGCCCCCGCCACAGCGTCTTCACCTCCCGCTGCCCCGGCTCCACAGGCAGCAAGCGCTCAGGAAGTCACGCTGCCCGAGGTGGGCGACAACGTCGAGCAGGGGACCGTCGTAACGGTGCTGGTCAAGTCGGGCGACACCATCAGCAAGGGTCAGGCGATCATCGAGATCGAGACCGACAAGGCCGTGGTCGAGGTGCCCTCCAGCGCGGCAGGCGTGGTGGAGGCGGTGCAGGTCAAGGAGGGCGACACCGTCAAGGTCGGAGGTGTGATCCTGACGCTCGCGGGCCAGACGCAGCCTGCCGCTCAGCCAGCTGGTGACGTTCAGCAGGCCCAGGCGGCAGCGCCCGAAACGCCCGCCCTGGAAGCCCCAGCCCCGGAAGCCCCAGCCCCGGAAGCCCCTGTCACGGGCCAGCCCGCGCCGGAAAGCCCACGCTCGGAAAACAGCCCGCAGACGGACAGCACCTACAACACCCAGCTGTACGACCAGAAACGCACCTTCGATGGCCGCCCGGTCATTCACGCCGCGCCCAGCGTGCGGCGGCTGGCGCGTGAGATGGGCGTGGACCTGGCGGGCGTGCAGGGCAGCGGCCCGGCGGGGCGCATCAGCGAGGCCGATCTGAAAAGTGGTGGGCGGGCGGCTCCAGGCGCTGCGAGTGCGGCTGTGCTGGCAGTGGCTCCAGCTCAAAGTGTTCCGGTCCAGAGCAGCCCAGTTCAGAACATCCCCATCCAGTCAACGCCAGTCCAGGCAGCTCCCGCCCAGACCGCACTCACCCAGACCGCACTCACCCAGACGCCTCCTACACCCGCCCAGAAGCTGCCCGATTTCGAGAAGTGGGGCACAGTGCGGCGCGAGGACATGAACGGTATCCGCAGGGCCACGGTTCGCAGCATGAGCAACGCCTGGAGCAGCGTGCCGATGGTGACGCACTTCGACAAGGCCGACGTGACCCGCATGGAAGAGGCCCGCAAACAGTTCGCGCCCCGCGTGGAAAAGGCGGGCGGCAAGCTGACCATGACGGCCATTCTGCTCAAGGTGGTGGCCAATGCCGTGCGCCGCAGCCCCAAGTTCGGGGCCAGCCTGGACCTGGAAAACCAGCAGGTGATCTTCAAGGACTACGTGAACCTGGGCGTGGCGGTGGACACCCCGAGCGGCCTGCTGGTGCCGGTGCTGAAAGACGCGGACCGCAAGAGCATCACCGAGATCGTGCTGGAGCTGAACGAACTGGCCGCCAAAGCGCGTGACCGCAAGCTGAGTCCGGGCGAGATGTCGGGCGCGACCTTCAGCATCTCCAACCTGGGCGGCATCGGCGGATACGGCTTCACGCCGATTGTCAACCCGCCCGAGGTGGCGATCCTGGGTGTGTCTCGCGGCGGCATGGAACCCGTTTGGAACAAGGAAACCCAGGCGTTCGAGCCGCGCAACATGTTGCCCCTGGCCCTCACCTATGACCACCGGCTGATCGACGGCGCAGACGCGGCCCGCTTCGTGCGCGGCCTGTGTGAGACACTGGAAGACCCGTTCCTGATCTCACTGTGAGCTGAACAGAAAGGGGGGCGGAAGCATCAATCTTCCGGCCCCCCCTTCATACCGCACCTCTACTGCTGGGGCTGGCCTCCGCCTCCGCCCACCTGGGTCGAGACCTTGCCGCCGGCGTCAGACTGGCACAGCAGCGGCACCGGCTGACTGGGCATGCCAGCCGTGCTGATCATGATCTGGGTGCTCAGCAGCCAGCCGGGATCTTTGGGATTCGGTGCCACGCCCGCCACCAGAGAGAGCGGTTCATACGAGGTCTGAAACACGGCGTTGCGTGACTGGCCGATCTTGGTCACGAATTCGTCTGCGCTGGCCTTGCACGCCTCGATAAACTTCGATCTGCTGATCTTGTTGCGCCCCACGTCGCTCAGGTACGGGTTGCGCTGGGCGGTAAAAATGCTCACCCAGACCATCAGGGCCAGGGTCAGCGCGATGGCAACCCACAGCAGGATGCGCGGGCCGGAATTTCTGGACGGTCTGGGGCGGGCGTTGCTGGGACTGGACATGATGGACCGAGGATAGCGCGGCGTGCCGGGGTGGACCGTTACCGGGGCAGGAAACGGGCACTGGGCGCTGCATCAGACAATGGGATGGGTCATCGGGCGTCAGGCCAGCGCCGTTTCTGTCACGCCCGGCAGGCCCCCGGCGAGGGAAGACAGCAGGTCTCTGGCGGTCAGCTCCAGCCGCACCGGGGTGACGCTGGCGTATCCGGCCAGCACCGCGCCGTTGTCGGTGTCGTCGCCCACGTCCTCGGCCCGGATGGTTCCGGCCACCCAGTAATAGTCCCTGCCCTCGGGGTCCTGGCGGCGCAGCAGGCTGTCTTCGTAGCGGTGGTCCGAGAGTCGGGTGGCCCGCGCGCCTTTCAACTCTCCGGGCGGAAAGTTGACGTTCAGCAGCGTGCGCGGCGGCAGGCCGGTGTCCAGAACGTGCCGCACCAGCCGCGCGGCGTAGGCGGCCCCCGGCCCGAAGCCGTACTCGCCGCCCTCGCTGCTCACCTGCGAAAAGGCCAGTGACGGCAGCCCGAACGCCAGCCCCTCGATGGCGGCGGCCACCGTGCCCGAGTGGGTCAGGTCGTGGCCCATGTTGGGGCCGATGTTGATGCCGCTCACCACCACGTCCGGCGTGCCCAGCAGATGAACGCCCAGCACCACGCAGTCGGCGGGCGTGCCGTCTACGCGGTAAGCAGCGATGTCGCCAAAACCCGCCGAGGCGGTGTGCCTGAACCTGAGCGGCCTGCGGATGGTGATGCCGTGGCCCACCGCCGACTGCTCCACGTCGGGGGCCACCACGATCACCTCGCCCACCTCGGCCAGGGCCAGGGCCAGCGCCTTGATGCCGGGCGAAAAAATACCGTCGTCGTTGGCGACCAGAATCTTCTTCCTGTTGCTCGTGCCAAACGGCGTCGGGGCCTGTGACTGCATGCGGGCACTCTAGAGCATCTGTCCGAATTCCGGTATGAGAGAACAGCGCTCCCGGCCCTCCATTCTTCCAAATCCTCGACTAAATTCACTCCTTCCAGTCGGTCAAAAAGAGAACGCCTTTTTGACACATGCTCCGGTACGCCGTCAACCGATCAGGACGGGGTAGAGGCGACTGAGCATCTGGTGAGCATCTGGGGTGGTGAACTGCCAGCGGCCATCTCGGCGATTCCGGCGATGAGCACCACGTGCCCACTGGCGACTGTGCCCGAGAATCCGGAGGCCAGCGCGAAGGGCACGGTCAGGCCGTCGCTCATGCCGATCACGATGTCGCGGACCATCTCCGAGCCGGTTAAATGGGTTTCTTTGTGGGCGCTGACCGCTCTGTACATGAGACCTCCGCTGACAGCGCAGTGGAGCTGTTGCCAGGAATGCTCCTCTTCGCCTTGTGTTGGACCAGGTGTGCTGTACAAGGAGGCTGCGGGATGGGGGCCAAGATTGCTCGGCGGTCAAGCGTCTTCATGGGGGCGGGCAGGCGTCGTTGTCGGGGCCGCCCTGACCAAGAAGACGGCCATGTCTCTGGTGCCGTCCCAGATATGCGTGAATCGGACGGAACACGTACTGGGAAGGCATGAAGAGGTATGGCAGCCCCAAAACCGACTCATACGGTTTGGTGGAGGTGGAAGGGCATCTGGGTGCTTTCCCCAGATGTTCTGGAATCGGAGCAAAACCGTACTTTTTGCCACTCGCTCCGCTCGCCAAAACTCTTAGAGTTTTGTGCAATTCCGTTTCAATTATGGTTGTGGTCATCCTTAAGAGCATTTGCCAAAAAGGCTTTCTCTTTTTGACCGACCAACGGGAGTGAATTTAGTGGAGCATCGGGCATGCGGTCAAGCGTGGTCAGCGTCCAAGCGCCTACTGGGGAGGAGTGGCGTGGTCATCCGCGTTCTTGGTCAGGACAGCGCCCAGCAGGCGCTTGACCGCTCCGTTTACGACGACAGCTGTTCTGGATAAGACACCGCGCTGCCCTGACCAAGAGGATGGAGCTGACAAAAGGCAGTTGTTTTGGCAGCGGAATGATGACAAATGCTCTGGTGAAAACCTGCTGGCAAAAACCTGCCCCGGAGCGTTCCGTACAGGACACTCCGGGGCAGGCGAAAGGCGTTTACATTCCGGGCATCAGCACCGTGTCGATCACGTGGACCACGCCGTTGGACGCCGCCACGTCGGCCTTGACAACCTTGGCCTTGTCGATCTCGACGACGCTGCCCATGACGCTGATCTTGACCGACGCGCCCTGAAGGGTCTTGGCCGTCTTGAGCTTCATCACGTCGGCGGCCATCACTTTGCCCGCGACCACGTGGTAGGTCAGCACCTTGGTCAGCCCGGCCTTGTTCTTCAGGAGCGCGGTCAGGGTGGCCTTGGGAATCTTGGCGAACGCCGCGTTGGTGGGCGCGAACACCGTGAACGGCCCCTTGCCTGCCAGCGTCTTGTCCAGTCCCGCCGCCTTGAGAGCGGCCAGCAGGGTGCTGAACTGGGGGTCCTTGCTGACGATCCCGGCGATGGTATCGGTCTGGGCGAAGGCGGAGCCGAGGGTAAGGGAAGCGCCGAGGACGGCGGCGGACACCAGCATTCTGTTGGACATGGTTCTCCTTGTGAGGCGCATCTTTGCGCTCAAACGCCTCACGCTAAGCGCCCTAAGTAAAATCCACGTCTAGCCCAGCCAGCATCCGGCGTGCTGAGCCACAGTCCGGCCCCAGTGACCGGGTTCTGGGCCGCAATTCAGCACCCACAGGGTCTCCAGACCGCCAGAGCCAGCCAGCGGCCTGCTCAGGGCTGGCCGCGATATACACCCGTTTTACCTGCGGGCATAGTATGAGGGCGATGCTTCCCAAGATGATCGCCACCATGACCGCCTGCGTGCTGCTTCCGGGGACCACGCTCTTTGCCGCAGCCGCGCCCACCACGGCTGCGCCTTTCAGGGTCAACCTGGCACAGACCGATCCGGCGCTGAAATGCGGGGCGACCCAGACCCCGACCCTGACCTTTGGGACGCCGCCTGCCGGAACCAAGAGCCTGGCCCTGATCTTCTGGGACCAGCAGGGTTCGCGCCTGACCGGACGCTGGACGCTGTACGATCTGCCCCTGAACACGAAGGCGGTCTCGCCCACGGCGGCCACCTCGGCCCAGGTGGCTGGAGCGCGGGTGGCAGTCAATGAGGCGGGCAAGCTGGGCTACACCGCCCCCTGCTCGGCAGGAAAGCACGACGTGTACATCGACTTCTATGCTCTGGACGTCGCCAGCCTGAACCTGCCTGCCGGAGCGCCGCTTCAGACCGTTCACGCGGCCATCAAGCGGCACAAACTGCTGGAGGCCAAAGCGCACGTCGTGGTTGTCAACAAGTGATCAGACCGCTGCAAAGGGCGGTTCCGCGCCGGGCAGTCGTGAGGCGAACCGTCGCCGGTTTCGTGGCGGCCTCGGGGCTGGCCGCACTGGCGATGTCCGGGGCGCAGGGAATCTATGCCCACGCCGGGGCGGGCATGTTCAGCCCAGCGGTCAGGGGCGTGCCAGCGCGCGTCTACGTGCCCAACGGCAAGAGCAACACGGTCAGCGTGATCGACCCTTCCAGCTACAAGGTCATGTTCAGCTTCAAAGTCGAAAAGGAGCCGCAGCACGTGGTTCCCTCGCACGACCTGAAGACCCTCTGGGTGGCGAGCGACAAAGGCCGGGGCGCACTGACCCGCGTCGATCCGGCAACGTCCAGACCGGGCAAGGTCGTGGCCGTGGCCGACCCCTACAACCTGTACTTCACCCCCGACGGCACGCACGCCATCGTGGTGGCCGAGAACCAGCGGCGGCTGGACTTTCTCAGGGCTGGCACCATGACCCCTGATTTCAGTCTGGCGGTGCCCTGCCGTGGCATCAACCACATGGATTTCAGCGCCGACGGAACCACGCTGCTGGCCGCCTGCGAGTTCAGCGGCGACCTGCTGAAAATAGACCTGAAAGCCCGCAAGGTGACCGGAACGCTGCATCTGGGCGGCATGCCCCAGGACGTGAAGCTTTCTCCAGACGCCCAGGTGTACTACGTGGCCGACATGATGGCAAACGGGGTGTACCTGATCGACGGCTCCGGACAGACGCCGAAGAAGATCGGCTTTCTGCCCACCGGCAAGGGCACGCACGGGCTGTATCCCAGCCGCGACGCCACCCGGCTGTTCATCTCGAACCGGGGCGAGGGTACGGTTTCGGTGCTCGACTTTGCCACCCGTAAACTGACCGGGCGCTGGACCATTCCGGGTGGCGGCAGTCCCGACATGGGCAGCGTCTCGGCAGACGGCAGGGAGCTGTGGCTGTCGGGCCGCTACAACGACGTGGTGTACGTCTTCGACACCCGCAGCGGCAAGCTGACGCACAGGATCGCGGTGGGTAAAGGCCCGCACGGGCTGACCTTCTTTCCGCAGCCGGGCCGCTACTCGCTCGGCCACACCGGCAGTTACCGCTGACCCCGGAAGCCACGGGCGGAGGCGTTGAACAGAATCCGCTCCATCAGGTCGGATGGATTCTGGAAATGGAACGAAGTCAAACGGAAAAAGTGTGATCAGTCGGTATACCCCAGCTTTACCGGAATTTCCGACACTCCCAGCATGAAGGCGGCCCTGAACAAGACCTCTGTTCTCAACACCCTTCGTCGTCTCCGGCCAGCCGAATTGCTGCGCCTGCTGCTCGGCGTGCTGCTGCCCCTGGTGCTGGTCGGCCTGCTGGGCGAGGACGTTCTGGAACAGCAGCGTTTCGCCTTCGAGACGCCGCTGATGCTGTGGCTGCACGCCCACAGCACCCCATTCCTCGATCAGGCGGCGGTGGCGCTGGCGACCATTGGCGGCTATCAGGTGATCGCCCCACTCAGCGCCGCGCTGGCCTACCTGCTGTACCGCAGTTCGTTTATCGCCTCGCGTTTCTTCGTGGTGGCCGTCCTCGGGGCGGCCCTGATGAACGCCCTGATGAAAGTGGTGTTTCACCGCCCCAGGCCCCTGCTGTGGCCGCGACTGGTACCGGAGAGCGGCGCGTCGTTTCCCAGCGGTCACAGCATGTACAGCGCCGCCTTCGTGACCGCGCTGATCCTGCTGGCCTGGCCCACCAGGCTGCGCTGGCCCGCGCTGCTCCTCGGGACGCTGTTCACGCTGGTCGTCGGCTGGTCACGGGTTGACCTTGGCGTCCACTACCCGACAGACGTGCTGGCCGGCTGGCTGAGCGGCGCGGCCTGGGTGCTGGGGGTCTACAGCCTGCTGCGCCCGACCAGACGCCCGACCAGCATGAACCCCGCCGCCGTAAACCCTGCCACCGTAAACCCCGCCGCCGCGAACCCCGGACCGCAGCCGGCGACAGACCGGTCCTGATGCGAAGGCCATGAGAAGATGGGCGTGAGAGGCCAGCCGTGAGAATTCTCATCGTCGAGGACGACCCCTTCATCGCCGACCTGCTCCGAGACGGGCTGGCCGACGACGGACACGAGTGCGACCTGGGCGGCAGCGCGGCTGAGGGCGAGGAGCTGGCGCGGCTGTTTCCGTACAGCCTGCTGATCCTGGACGTGATGCTGCCAGAGAGCATCGACGCCGGCTTCAGGCTGGGCGTGCGGCTGCGGGCAAGCGGCGTGAAGACCCCGATTCTGTACCTGACCGCGCGCAGGGCCGTCGAGGACCGCATTCAGGGCCTGGACTCGGGCGGCGACGACTACCTGGGCAAACCCTTCGATTTCGGTGAACTGCGGGCGCGTATCCGGGCGCTGCTGAGGCGGGCCTCCGGACACGCGCAGCACACCGTGACGCTGCCGCAGGGCTTTCTGATGGACCTGAGCAGCCGCGAACTGTACCAGGGCGGCGTGCGCGCCGGGCTGAACCGCCGCGAATTCATGCTGCTCGAACTGCTGATCCTGCATCCGGGCCGGGCCTTCACCCGCGAGGAGATGATCGACAGGCTGTGGGGCGGCGAGGGCGGCGTGGAACCCAAGGTCATCGACGTGTACGTCAGCACCATCCGGCGCAAGACCCACGAGGCGCTGATCGAGACCATACGCGGGCACGGCTACCGACTCGGGCCGCTGCCGGAGCCAGCCGCATGAACGTCTCGACGATGTCACC
>JANXWI010000207.1 GCA_025351205.1 Deinococcus sp. | reverse complement strand
TCCCAATCTGTTGGCACGTCACTTTGACGTGCCACAGCCAAACCATGTCTGGGCGTCCGACCTGACCTACATCCCGACGAAAGAAGGCTGGTTGTACCTGGCCGTCACCATCGATCTACATTCCCGTGCTGTGGTCGGCTACGCCATGGATACGTCGATGCCCGCCACACTGCCACTGAGCGCGTGGCGGAGTTGGCTTATCTGGGGGCTATTAGCAGCATGAGTCGCAAAGGAGAATGCTGGGATAACGCCGTTGTGGAAAGCTTTTTTGGCACTTTGAAGCGGGAATTGTTCGAGGAGGCCAGTTTTGAATCTCAATGCACCGCCCGGCGAGCGATCTTTGAGTATCTGGAAGTCTTCTACACCCGTCAGCGCCGCCATTCCCCCCTCGGCTAAGTGGCTAGCGGGAAAGAACTAGGGTATCTGTCAGATTCGATTGCCACGCCTGGAGGGGATTTTCCTCCATTCCGGCCACAGGGCTACACCCCAACCTACACCCATCAGCCACTTACTTGACACCTGCCGAGTTCGAACGCCAAGGTACAGCCGCTTAACTTCAGCTACGCAAAACCGGGGCAAGCCCTGGAAGTGGTGCTGTGCATGCTAAAATTTTGTATATACTAAAGCGTATATATTCCATGTCTCACCTGGAATCTGACACCGCCTGGGCAGATGCGAAACTCCACCCATCGAGGTACTTCCCATGACCACAGCGAAAGTCTTTATGAGCGGTAATTCCCAGGCGATCCGTCTGCCCAGGAGCATGCGCCTGGACGCCGATGAGGTCGAGGTCATCCGGCACGGTGACACCTTGATCGTGCGCCCGCTGCGCCCACAGACGACCCTGGTCTCAGCCTTCGACGCCCTGGCGAGCATCGGCGACGACTTCCTGCCGGAAGGCCGCCAGTAGGGCGAAACGCAGGAGCGGGAGGCATTCTGAGTTCCCCCGCCCCGCCTCTGCGCTACCTGCTCGACACCAACATCTGTATCTTCATCATCAAGACCCGGCCCCAGGCAGTGCGTGCCCGTTTCGAGGCGCTGCGGCCCGGCGAGGTGGGCATCAGCGCCGTGACTGAGGCCGAACTGCTGCACGGGGCGTACAAGAGTGAGCGGGTGGAACACAACCTCGCTGCGTATTACGACTTCTCGGCACAGATGGTGGTCATTCCCTTCGATCCCCAGGTGACCGACATCTACGGGCGCATCCGGGCTGCGCTGGAGCGGGCCGGGAAGCCGATTGGCCCACTGGATTTCCAGATTGCGGCTACGGCGGTGGCCTGCGGTCTCATTCTGGTGACGAACAACGTGGGCAAGTTCAAGCGCGTGCCAGGGCTGAGCGTCGAAGACTGGACGGATTAGAGCATGTGTCAAAAAGGCGTTCTCTTTTTGACCGACTGGAGCGGGCAGGCGTGCCCAGCGGTCAAGCGTGGTCAACCGCGCTGCTCTGACCAAGAAGGCGCGTCCGTTCTGCCCAAGCGGCGAAGCGTCCTCATGGGCGCTGTTCTCGCCAAGAAGAACTGGAAGGAGTGAATTGAGTCGAGGATTTGGAAGAATGGAGCCGACGAAAGGCTGTTATTTCATCAGCGGAGTTCGGACAAATGCTCCAAAAAGAAGGTTGAGAGCGTGGGGTATATGGCCGCCAGGGTTTGCCCACTGCCAAGCGATGCGGGCAGTCGCCTCGGTGTAGCAGATGCGCAGCTTCGGGAAGCGGGCCTTGACCAGTGCCAGGGCGCACGCCAGCGTCGATCAGCAGGTTTCCTTCCCTCGGCAGGTTCAGGGAACTGCTGGCCCCCACCTCATCATCTGGCCGCCCACTCACGGCGCTGCTGCGCGGCCAGGGTCTGCGCCAGCGTCCAGAAGTCCAGCTCGGCCTGCTGCGGAGTGGCTGCAACGTTCTGCCCCGCCCACTCCCGGTTCACAGGCTGTGCGCCCTCGGTCAGGACGCTGCCTCCCCGGCGCCCCTCTCCCCAACGCCCATCTGACCACAGCCTGCCCAGCAGGGACGCTGGTTCACAGCCGCTGAGGTCGTGGCCCTGCACCTGGAGGGTCAGCCACGTGTAGCCCGCCGACAGGCGTTGCAGCCCGTGGACGGTGGGGGCGTAAACCCACGGGCCGACCCGCCCGAGGTGGGCCAGAAAGCCGGTCCATTCCTGTTCCAGCAGGGAGTCCAGCACCGCCTGACCGTCCCGCTGCGCCAGCCAGGGCCGGGGACGCCGCAGGTCAGGAATCAGGTCTGCCTCCTGTGAAAGCAGGCGCAGCAGCGGAGCGGCCTGATGGCTGAAACTCAGGTCGTGCAATTCGGCGATGCCGACCAATTCGCCGGTGTTCAGCGGCGCAGGCCGTCTGGCGTTCATGTGTTGAAGCTACGGTCTGCCGCCAAGTCTGACAAGGGTCCACCTCACCAGGCGGCGCAGGACTGAACAGGGCGGCCCGGACTCCATGCAGACCCCCGAGTTTGGGCACCAGCCTTCCCGGTCATGCCCCTGCCGGGAAAACCTCGCCTGCGACCTGAACTGTCGTTGACAGTATCTGGTGCTCCTTCATGCGGGCGTAGGCTTCGACGGATTTCAGGCTACCGATGCCGAGCCGCTCGACCATCACGCGCGGATCGTGGGTGCGCTGCCACAGCCGCAGGGCAGAACTCGACCACAGGGCGGTGAAAGGCCGATACGCGATGCCCGCCCGGCCACAGAGCCGGTGAAGCCGCCGACCCACGCTGGAGGTGTCCGCGAAACCGGTCACCAACCTCGCACTCAACGAGAAGGCCTGCCATATCGCCCGCCAGCTCGTGTTCTGTGCCTGACAACAGCTTAGAGCATTTGTCCGAACTCCACTGCCGAAATAACAGCCTTTCGTCAGCTCCATTGTCTTCTTGGCGTGAACAACGCCGTTGACGACGCTACGCCGCTTGGGCAGAACGGAGCGGTCAAGCGTCCTCATGCGAGCAAGCGCCTGCTGGGCGCTGTTCTGCTCAAGCGGGGCGCTGCCCTGACCAAGAACGCGCCTTCTTGGTCAGAGCAGCGCGGTTGACCACGCTTGACCGCTGGGCACGCCTGCCCGCTCCAGTCGGCCAAAAAGAGAACGCCTTTTTGACAAATGCTCTAGAGTTACAAATACTGGATCTGTCGTCTATATGGGCGAGACGCTTCTCATCTCTGTTACGCTTGAAAAAAGCCGGTCCTGTCTACATGGTCCTTATATGTCCGGTGAACAGCAACGTGTCAATGTCAACCGCCAGCCGATACGGTTAGCGTCCACAAGGAGATGTCAACCATGCCCACCGTCAATGCCTACGCCGCCCAGACC
>JANXWI010000184.1 GCA_025351205.1 Deinococcus sp. | reverse complement strand
CGCCCAGGGCATCGGCATTTATATTCTCCCGACCCGGCTGGCCGCCTTCACGCTGGGAGCCTTCTTCGCCGGGGTGGGCGGGGCCCTGTACGCCCACTACCTCGGGTCCTTCTCTCCGGCCACCTTCTACTTCGCGCTGATGGTCACCCAGCTGGCCATGCTGGTGGTCGGTGGTCAGGGGAGCCTGACCGGCGCGGTCACCGGCGTGGTGGTGGTGACGCTGCTCTCGGAGGTGCTCCGCAATCTGGAGCGCGGCTTCGCCCTGGGCAGATGGACGCTGCCGCCCCTGTACGGCGCAAGTCAGGTCGTGCTGGGCCTGGTGTTCATTCTGGTGATGGTCTACCGCCCGAAAGGGCTGCTGGGCGACCGTGAACTTCGGCTGATCTCACCGGGAAAGACCCACACCCTGGGCCGCCCGGACAAGGAGGAACGATGAACAGAACGCGTGCAATGAAGGTGGCCGGACTGGTCGGCGTCATGGTACTCACGGCGGCGCTCGCGCAGAAGGCTCCAGGCTCGGCTAGCCCGATCAAGATCGGCGGGGCGTTCAACCTGACCGGGGCGCTGTCGAGTCTGGACGCGCCGGCCGCCAACGGAGCGAAACTCGCCGTCAAGGAGATCAACGCTGCGGGCGGCGTGCTCGGGCGACCGCTGGAACTGGTGGTGTACGACGGCAAGAGCGACGCGGCCACCATCACCAACGTCGCGTCTCAGCTCATCAGCAGCGACAAGGTGACGAGCGTCATCGGGTTCACCGACAGCGACTCGGCTTTGGCACTCGGCCCGATCGCCCAGAAGGCCGGGGTTCCGTTCGTGACGGTCGGGGCCACCTCGCCGCAGCTGCCCACCCAGATCGGCGACACCATGTTTCTGGCACCGTTCGGCGACAACGTCCAGGCGGCCGTGGGCGCGGAGTTCGCGCTGAAGAACCTCAAGGGCAGGGCGGCCTATCTGCTGGTCGACAAGAGCGCCGAGTACACCACGCTGCTCGCCAGATACTTCAAGGACGCCTACCTGAAGGGAGGCGGCAGGGTGCTGCTGGAGGACAGTTACCGCAGCGGCGACAAGAACTTCGGTGCCCAGATCACCAAGCTGCGCGCGCTCGCCACCAAACCCGACTTCCTGTACATCGCCGCCCTGCCGGACGACATCGGCACGCTCGTCAAGCAGGTGCGGCAGGCCGGGCTGAACATGCCGGTGGTGGGCGGTGACGGCTACGACACGCCGCTGCTGGTACAGGTCGGCGGGGCCAGCGCCAACAACGTCTACTTCACCACCCACGCCCTGATGACCGCTGCGGGCACACCGGCCGTCAGGAAGTTCATCGGCGCGTACCAGAAGCTGTTCGGCAAGGCCCCGGAGAACGCCTTCGCGGCGCTGGGCTACGACACGGTGTACCTCGTGGCGAACGCCATCAGACGTGCCGGCAGCACGGACAGCGCCAGGATCAAAGCGGCGCTCGCCGTCACCGCCAACTTCAAGGCGGTGACCGGCACCATCACCTACGCCGGGGGCAGCCGGGTACCGCAGAAGGCGGTGACCGTCATCGGGGTGAAGAACGGTCAGTTGACCCTGGCCGCTGAGATGGCCCCCGCCTACGTCCCCAAGCCCTGAACGCTCAGGCAGGAGTGAACGATGACCCGGCAGCAAGACACTTCGGACCGAGGCCTGTGGACGGTGTACCAGGACCACTTCCGCAGCGCCGTGTATACCGACCTGACCCACAGCTTCTTCCCCGGCCAGCCACGCTTCCCCGCCCTGCCGGACCAGACCCTGAGCTCTTTTCTGAAACTTTCCGAGGGTGCCCTGTTTGAGATTCACCAGTACGGCTTCGTCGGGCAGTGGGGCACCCACGTCGATCCGCCGCTGCACATGGTCGCCGGTGGCCGCAGCGTGGACCAGCTGGAGGTCCACGAGATGCTGCTGCCGCTGTGCGTGCTCAACGTCAGCGAACAGGTGAGGGCCGATCCCGACTACTGCCCCTCCCTAGGCAATCTGCACGCCTGGGAGTCGCGGCACGGGCGGGTACCGGTGGGAAGTTTTGTGGCGCTGCGCAGCGACTGGTCGAAACGCTGGCCCGATCCAGAGCGCATGAGAAACACTGACCCGGCCGGCGTCGCCCATTTCCCCGGCTGGAGCCGCGAGGTACTCACCGCCCTGTTCGAGGAGCGCCATGTGACGGCAATAGGCCACGAGACCACCGACACCGACGGCGGCGTGGCCAGCTCCCGTGACGGCGACTGGAGCCTGGAGGCGTACATCCTGGGGCGCGACCGCTGGCAGATCGAACTCCTGACCCGGCTGGACGAGGTGCCGGAGGTCGGGGCGCTGATCCTGGCGTCCTGGCCCAAACCGCAGGGTGGCTCCGGTTTCCCCGCCCGTGCGGTGGCCATTTCCCCCGGACCCGCGCTGGCCGGGCCGGACACGCCATGACTCCGGAAGACCTGCTGCTCGCCCCGCCGGAGCTGACGCGGGTGATGTGGTGTGACAACGCCGGCCTCACCCGCGCCAAGGCCGTGACCCGGCACGCCCTGGGTTCCGCCCTGCGGCACGGGGTGGGCCTGAGCATGGGACAGCAGGCCCTGCCGATGATGTACGACGCGGTGGTTGAAGGAAGCGGCCTCTCGGCGGTGGGCGAGGTGAGGCTGGTGCCGGACCTGAGCACCCTGACGGCCCTGCCGTACGCTGAAGGCAGCAGTGCCGCGCTGGGCGACATGCGGACCCTCGGGGGCGAACCGTGGGCCCACTGCCCGCGGCAGTTCGCACGTCGGCAGGTCGAGGCCCTCTCGGAGCTGGGGTACAGCGTGCTGGCCAGCTTCGAGAACGAGTTCTACCTCTACGGCGGCCACGGACCGCTGGACGGCGGAGTCTACGCCTCGCTGGAGAGCTTCGAGGCGGCCCACCCCTTCACCCGTTCGCTGCTCTCCGCCCTGGAGGCCCAGGGACTCACCCCCGAGATGTACTACCCGGAGTCCGGACCCGGCCAGCATGAGCTGCCCATCGCCCCAGCAGCCGGGCTGGGCGCCGCCGACCGGCAGCTGCTGTTCAAAGCCACCGTGCGGGCAGTGGCCCGCCAGCACGGCCTGAAGGCCTCGTTCGCCGCCAAGCCGGAGCGCTCCGGGGCGGGCAGCGGCTGTCACCTGCACCTCAGCCTCTGGCGCGGGGACGCCAACGCCTTCCATGACGCCGACGGGGCACTGGGCCTCTCCCTTGTCGCCCGGCAGGCCATTGGCGGCGTGCTCGCCCATCTCCCCGGCCTGTGCGCGTTGACCGTACCGTCGGTGCACTCGTACCGGCGGCTGCAGCCCGGACAGTGGTCCGGGGCGTACGCCTGCTACGGCCTGGACAACCGTGAGGCGAGCGTCCGGGTGACCAGCACACACCTGCTTCCCGGGGCCGGCGGGGCGAGCACCCACTTCGAACTGAAAACCTGTGACGCCAGCGCGAACCCCCACTTGGCCCTCGGGGGACTGCTGGCGGCTGTTCTGAACGGACTGCGGCGTGACCTCGACCCCGGCGCGCCGCTGGAGGTCTCGCCGGGCACGCTGAGCGAGCAGGAGCGTGCCGAGGCGGGCATCGTCAGGCTGCCCACCTCGTTGCCGGAAGCCCTGGACGCGCTGGCACAGGATGAGGCGCTTCAAGAGGCGCTGGGGCCGCAGCTGGCACGCTCGTTCACTGCGGTGCGGGCTGCCGAGGCGGCGTACTTCGCAGGCCAGGACGAGGAGACCGAATGGACACGGCACCGCTTCGCCTACTGAGCGCCGGTCTCCTGGGGGACAGAGCCCCCGCAAGCAGACGCCTCACTCCGGACGCTTCTGCCCGTCCTCTCCCCATCAACCCCTGAGGTGCCGCATGAATCTCGATCATATTTCCCTCCTCGACCATCACGCCCACTCGGTCTGGCCAGAGGCGGCCTGGCAGACCGCACCCTTCGCCGCCTACTTCACCGAGGCCTACGACCCGCAGGTGCTGGACGAACACACCCCGCACGGGATCTTCTATCTCCGGTCCGTGCGCGATCTGGCGGCCTTCTACGGCTGTGAGGCGACGCCGGACGCCGTCCTCTCAGCACGGGCGGGCAAGCCCTACCTGGAGCTGTCGCGCCGCCTGATCGCGGCGGCCAACATCCGGGAAGTGCTGATTGACGACGGTTTTCTGAAACGCGAACTGATGAGCTTCGAGGAATGCGGCGCGGCCTTTCCCTGGACGGTCCGGCGAATCCTACGGCTCGAGACGGAACTGGCGGGCCTGGTGCCGCAGCATGAAAACGCGGGAACCCTGCTGGACGCTTTCGAGGCGCTGCTGCGCAGGGAAGCCCCCAATCTGGCGGCCCTCAAGAGCGTGATCGCGTACCGGACCGGCCTGGACATCCGGCGGTGGTCCAACGTTGAGGTCGAGGCCGCTTATACGGCCATCAGGCGAGACCTGTCGCCCGGCGTCCTGCCGCGCATCAGCAGCCAGCCGCTCCTCGACATGGCGCTGCGGGTGGCCCTGCGGGTGGCTTGCGAGACGCGGCTGCCGGTTCAGTTCCACACCGGGTACGGCGATCCCGACCTGGACCTGCGGCTGGCCGATCCCCTGCTGCTGCGCGGCCTGTTCACCGATCCCGACCTGCGCGGGCTGCAGGTGGTGACCCTGCACTGTTACCCATACACCAGAGAGGCGGGTTATCTGGCGAGCGTCTACCCGGGCGCGTACCTGGACCTGGGCCTGACCATTCCCTTCACCAGCCAACACGCCATGAGGACGCACGTACAGGAGGCGCTGCACCTCGCGCCGCTCAGCAAGTTGCTGTTCTCCACGGACGCGTCGAGGACGGCCGAGCTGTACTACCTCGGGGCGCTGTGGGGCCGACGGATGATTGGGCAGGTGTTGGAAGACTGCGTCTCAATTGGTGATCTCACGGCTACAGAGGCCGAGGACGGGGCAATGCGGCTGTTGCAGGGCAACGCAGGCAGGCTGTATCCAAGAACCTGAGCGTTTCTCGGACGTCTCGGTGCCTGATCGAAGAAAGATGGTCGAGCCAGGTGGCGTATTGGACGATGCTGGGTGGAAAACGGTGTCAGTCGGGCTTGCGGTCAGTCA
>JANXWI010000166.1 GCA_025351205.1 Deinococcus sp. | reverse complement strand
GGAGGTTCCATGCCCGATCTGATTCGCGGCCAGCGCGTCAAAATTGCCGACCTGACGCCCGCTCTGCACCTGGAAATCGGGGTGCGGGTGGCAGGTCCGGCGCACGAGTACGACGTGAGCGCGTTCGGCCTCGACCCGGCGGGCAAGCTTTCGGATGACCGCTACATGGTCTTCTACAACCAGAAGAGCAGCCCAGAAGGCGCGGTGCGGATGCTGCCCCAGAGCGGCGGCGAGACGCGCTTTGCCGTGGACCTGAGCAAAATGCCCAGGGCGGTGGAGCGCCTGATGTTCACGGCTAGCGTGGACAGCACTAATGCAGGGGGAGCCTTCTCGCAGATTTCCAGCGGGCACCTTGCCGTCTACGTGGGCGGAAACGGGGGCGTGGGCGGAACCGAGCTGGCCCGCTTCCCGTTCTACGGCGCAGACTTCGGCAACGAGCGGGCCATCATCGTGGCGGAACTGTACCTGAAAGATGTGTGGCGCTTCTCGGCGGTGGGCCAGGGCTTCGCGGGCGGGCTGGACGCGCTGGTGGCGGCCTACGGCGGCGAGGTGAAGGCGGCCCCGGCCCAGCCCGTGACGCCTCAACCTGTTGCCCAGCCTGCACCGGTCAATCCTGTTCCGCAGTCTGCGCCGATCAACAGCCAGCGCCCGGGCGCTTCTCCGCCTCCGAGTGCCGCGCCTCCCTCGCCCATCAACACCCAGCGGCCCTCGTCCGCGCCGCCCCCCCAGGCCGCTCCGGTGCCGCCGCCCGCCCAGCCGCCCAGCACACCGATCCGGCTGACTAAGGTGACGCTCGAAAAGCAGGGCCAGCGGGCCAGCATCAGCCTGAGCAAGGGCAGCGCGCCGCAACCGATTCACGTGAACCTGAACTGGGACAAGGGCGGTGGCACGCGCAAGGGGCTGTTCGGCCTGCCGATGGCGGTGGCCGCCTCTGACCTGGACCTGGGCTGCATGTACGTCATGAAAGACGGCGAGATGGGAGCCATTCAGGCGCTCGGCAACAGGTTCGGCTCGGACCGTTTCGCGCCGTACATCATGCTCGACAAGGATGACCGCAGCGGGCAGTCCAGTGACGGTGAGAACCTGTACATCCTGCGCCCGGAGCTGATTCAGCAGGTCCTCGTGTTCGCCTTCATCTACGAGGGAACCAGCGACTTCACCTCGGTCAATGGCCGATTGAACATCAAAGACGCGGGCGGCAACGAGATCGCCATCCGGCTCAACAACCCCGACGCCCGCCGGACGTTCTGCGCCATCGCCATGTTCGAGAACGTGGGCGGCAACGTGGAGGTGAGCAAGGAAGAACGCTACTTTCAGGGCCACCAGGACTGTGACGAACACTACGGCTTCGGCTTCAGGTGGACGGCGGGGAGCAAGTAGGGGTGGGCACCCTCACCCCTTGCTTCGCAAGGCCCTCTCCCGGAGGTAGAGGGGAAACGGACCAGGGCGAGCAGGGTAGATTCAGGCCTGCTTGGTGGTCCCCTCTCCCCCTCGCTGCGCGAGGCCCCTCTCCCGCCGGGGGCGAGGGGTAAAGGCCAAGCAGGACGCTGGTTAGGCTCACCCCCTCCCAACCTCCCCCTCAAGGGGGAGGGGCTAAAGGCAAAGGTACTGGGTTAAAAACTGGTCGCCAGATTGAATCGGCATCTTCACAACATTGCTCCCGCACAGCCTTCGGCGGATCAAAGCCGCGCCCAGGCAATTCAGCGATCTGAGACGAACCCACAGCCCTTCCAGTATCAAGAAGCGGATTTCCGCTTTCCAGATGCGTAGAACCAGGGTCAATACCCCGCTGTGCAAACCGACTGACCTTGCCAGCAGCGCAGCGCTTGACGTGCTTCTAAGCTCCCCCTACCCGGTGGGGTAGGGGGCTGGGGGGTGGGGCAGAGCAAATGCTTAAAGCCAAAGCTTCAACAATCCAACTCAAAAGGAATGAAATGCAAGACCTCGCCCCCGGCCAGAAGCTCAAACTCGCAGACCTCACGCCCCAGCGCCAGCTGAGCGTGACCGTAGACGTGCAGCACCCCGACGCCGACCTGAGCGTGTTCGGCCTGGACGCCGACAGGCAACTTAAAGACGACCGCTATTTCGTGTTCTTCAACCAGCCCAGCAGCCCCGGCGGCGAGCTGAGCGTGAGCGGCAGCGGCACGTCCAGAACCTTTGCGGTCAAGCTGGACGCCCTGCCAGCCAGTATCGAACGCCTGATGTTCGTGGCGACCAGCGACAGCCAGCCCCTGAACGCCATGCGGGGCGGGGCCGTAACCCTGGCTGCGGGCGGGCAAGACGTGGCCCGGATGCCGCTCAGCAGCGCTGATCTGGTGGGTCAGAAGGCGCTGATGCTGCTGGAACTGTACCGCCACAGCGGCGAGTGGCGGGTGGCGGCGGTGAACCAGGGTTTCAACGGCGGCCTGAAGGCGCTGCTGGAATACTTCGGCGGAGAGGCGGCCCCGGATGCCGCTGCCGCGCCTGCCGCGCCTGCCGTCTCACTGGTTAAGGAACGGCAGGCCGTGCTGCTCAGGAAGGCCGAGGGCACGCCCGGCATGGTGAACCTGATCAAGCAGGCGGCGGTCAGTTTGGAAAAGCGTGGCTTGAGCGAGGCCAGATACCGGGTCAAGCTGGTGCTGGACATCAGCGCGTCCATGACCGGCGAGTTTCGCAGCGGGGCCGTGAACGAGCTGGTGCGCCGCGCCCTGGCCCTGGCCACCCGCCTGGACGACGACGGGCAGGTGGACGTGTACCTGTTCGGCATCCGGGCGCAGCGCCGGGGCAAGGTGTCGCTGGACAACGTGACCGATTTCGTGCCGGGCCTGAAGTTCGGTTTCGAGGGCGGCACCCACTACTCGCCCATTCTGAAGATGGTACGCGAAGACAGCCGCCAGGAGCAGAGCACAGACCCGGTGCTGGTGCTGTTCATCACCGACGGGGCCACCAGCAACCGCAGGGCCGCCGAACGTGAGATTCTGGAGGCGTCGAGCGAGCCGATCTTCTGGAAATTCATGGGCATCGAGGCGGGCCGGGTGGACTTCGAGTTTCTGGAAAAACTGGACGACATGCCGGGCCGGGTGGTGGACAACGCCGACTTCTTCAAGGTAAAAAGCCCGATCAACCTGCCCGACAGCGAACTGTTCGAGCTGCTGGTCAACGAGCTGGAAAGTTGGGACAGAGACAGCAGGAAGGCGGGATTGAGGTAGGGTGCTTGTGGCGCGTGTCCCCTGGCCTGTAGGAACGGCCCCCGCTCTCCGCCTTATCTCACTGCACAGCCCGGCTTTTTCCACATGCCACAAGCCACGCGCGACAAGCAAAGGAGTTTATATGGCCCTCAGCCTCACCAAGAATCAGACCATCAGCCTGGAGAAGACCGCCGGAAGTGGGCTACGAAACGTGACGATGGGCCTGGGCTGGGACGTCGCCAAGCCTAAGGGCTTTCTGGCCAAGCTGACGGGCGGCGGCGACAGCATCGATCTCGACGCCTCGGCGCTGTTTTTCGACGCCGGCGGCACCCTCACCGACAGCGTGTGGTTCCGGCAGCTGAAAAGCAAGGACGGCTCGGTGGAGCACACCGGCGACAACCGCACCGGGGCGGGCGACGGCGACGACGAGCAGATCAGGGTGGACCTGAGCCGGATTCCGGCCAGCGTGCAGACCATCGTGTTTACCGTCAACAGCTTTCTGGGCCAGGATTTCGGTAAGGTCGAGAACGCCTACTGCCGACTGGTCAACGACGCCGGCGGCGCGGAAATCGCCCGTTTCAACCTCTCGGCGGGCGGGGCACACACCGGGCAGGTGATGGCGCGGCTGTACCGTGACGGCGGGGGCTGGAACATGCAGGCGCTCGGCACGCCCAGCAAGGGCCGCACCTTTCAGGACATGTTGCCCGACATCAGAGGGAGCCTGTAACCCCAGCATCATGACGGTCAGATCAATGTCAATCTGTGCGCGGCGGGCGGGACAGGATTTAAGCTGGGTGCAGGACGGCCCGGTCTGTCCGGCATTCGCTCTCAGATTCCACAACGTTCCAGGAGGATCACATGGCACTTACCCTGCAAAAAGGCGGCAACCTCTCCCTGAGCAAGCAGGACCCCAACCTCAAGCGGCTGGTGGTGGGCCTGGGCTGGGACGCCCGCAGCACCGACGGGCAGGACTTCGACCTCGACGCCAGCGCCTTTCTGCTGAGCAGCACGGGCCGGGTGCGCAGCGACACCGACTTCATCTTCTACAACCAGCTGAAAAGCGTTGACGGCAGCGTGGAGCACACCGGCGACAACCGCACCGGTGAGGGTGAGGGCGACGACGAGCAGATCAAGATCAACCTGGGGCTGGTGCCCGCCGACGTGGACAAGGTGGCCGTGACTGTGACCATTCACGACGCCGACGCCCGCCGCCAGAACTTCGGGCAGGTGCGCAACGCCTTTATCCGGGTGGTGAACGAGGACAGCGGCGCAGAGGTGGTGCGCTTTGATCTGGGTGAGGACTTTTCCACCGAGACCGCCGCCATCTTTGCCGAGGTGTACAGGAGCGGCGCGGAATGGAAGTTCCGGGCGGTGGGGCAGGGCTATGCGGGCGGCCTCAAGGCGCTGTGCAACAGCTACGGCGTCCAGATTTAGAGAAGCCCAGCTTTGTCTCTGTGCGCCCCGAATGAGTGAAAGGTTCAGTCCTTCTCATTCGGGGCTTTTATGCTCTGTGCGTCAGACGCTAGATTGAGAGCTGTGCTGGCCTGCCGCCCTCGTACGTGCGCCGGACAACGCAGCACCTGAACATCGGAGAGGACATGCAGAATTTCGTCAAGAACTTTGGATTTGCCATCGGGGTCAGTGTGGTGGCCCTGATCGTGGCTGTGGTGGACGGCTATCTCCGCAACGGCAACTCGCTCTCTGCCGCCGGCTCGGCGCTGGTGATCGCCATGCTGCTGGGGATTCTGGAGCTGTCGCTGTCTTTCGACAATGCCGTGGTCAACGCCGCCGTGCTGAAGAACATGGACCCCGTCTGGCAGCGCCGGTTTCTGACCTGGGGCATACTGATCGCGGTGTTCGGTATGCGTTTCGTCTTCCCGATTGTGATCGTCGCGGTCACGGCGGGGCTGGGGTTTTTCGAGGTGCTGAAAGAGGCGTTCGGCAACCCGGAAATCTACAGCAAGCACCTCGAAGAGGCCCGTGTGCCGATCAATGCCTTCGGCAGCTCGTTCCTGATGCTGGTGTTCCTGAAATACCTGCTCGACCCGGGCAAGGAAGAGCACTGGTTTCACTGGCTGGAGTCCAGACTGGCGCGCGTGGGCCGCCTCGACACCATCCAGGTGGTCATCACCGGCGCGATTCTGCTGCTGGCGGTGCATTACCTGGTGGCAAGGGAGATGCAGTACACCGCCCTGATCGCGGGTGTGGTGGGCATTCTGACCTTTCTGCTGGTGGACGCGCTGGGCAACCTGTTCGACGTGGACGACATGGCGGCGCGGGCGGGCGCGGCGGGGCTGGCGAGCTTCCTGTACCTGGAGGTGCTGGACGCCAGCTTCTCGCTCGACGGCGTGATCGGGGCGTTTGCGCTGACCAAAGACATCGTGATCATCGCGGCGGGCCTGACCATCGGGGCCATCTTCGTGCGCTCCATCACGGTGTCGCTGGTGCGCAGCGGCACGCTCGACACCTACCGCTTTCTGGAACACGGCGCGCACTACGGCATCGGGGCGCTGGCCACCATCATGCTGCTGAGCATGAGTGACAGCGTACATATTCCGGAAGTGGTCACCGGACTGATCGGCGCGGGCTTTATCGCGCTCGCCATCTGGACCAGCATCCGGGCCAACAGGCGCGAAGCCGTGAGCAAACCGACGGCCAGAATTTAATTTTTCTGCGGGGCACGCTAGCCTGTGCCCATGACCGACCCCAACCTGCTCAACCGGGCCAGAGGCGTGCTGGGCCTCTACAAAGGCGCGCAGGGCGGCGAGAAACAGGCGGCGCGGGGCGCACTGGTCCGGCTGCTCAGCACGCACAACATCTACCTCGACAGCTTGGAGGCGGGCCTGCCGCACAGCCAGAACCCCGACGACCTGGAAGGCTGGAGGCCCGCCCAGGGCTGGCTGGCGGCCCTGGGCACCGAAGGGCAGGACGAGGCGCTGGAACGGCTGATCGAGCAAGGCGACCTGAGCCTGTCCGAGCGCAGGCAGGTGCTGGAGCGGCTCTCGCTGGGGGCGCTGGTCGCCTCGCGGGCCGCTGGCTGGCTGAGCGCCGATCCGGAACTGGAAGAACAGCAGCTTATCCAGGCGGGCGCGGCCCTGAAACCCGAAGACGTGGCCCAGGACGCCCGCCCGATTGCCGGGGCGGTGCAGCAGCTCAGCCTCCAGGGGGCCTGGCTGCTGGCCCGCCCGGAACGCCGCCTGAAGGCCGACACGGAAGTGCAGGCTGAGTTTTTCGCGGGGCTGGTCGAGGGCCTGACCACCCGCCGCGCCCGCATCGAGGGCAGCGGCAGCAGCTTCGTGGTGCTGACCCGCCTGAGCGTGGGCGAACTGAGCCGCTTCCGCACCGCCGCCGCGCAGCATTCGGGCAGGCTGGAGCGGGAGGTGCTGCGGGCCGCGAGGGCGCTGGGGAAGGAACTGGGGGGAGTGAACTGAGAGACCCCTCACCCCGCTGCTTCGCAGCGCCCCTCTCCTCTGGGGAGAGGGGGAAGTTATAGACGGCAATTTACCCTCAAATAGTGTGCCGAACACTCAGAAAAAGCAGACCCTATAAATGAAAACCATCTACTTCAACAAAAACTTCTCCGTCACCAGTGCCCAGCTCGATGCTTTAAGGCATGAAGGGCGCTATCAGGCGCTTGCCAGCCACAGCGACCCCGAGAACACCATGATGCTGAGCGCCAGCCGCACCCTTCGGGAGCCTCGTGGCCTGCTGGGCGACGCCTACGTGGACTGGTTGCTCGGCACGGTACGGCGCGAACGCCCGGACGTGTTTATTGTGGGCAAGGAGGCCGGGGCGGTGGCCGCACGCCGAGCCGAGTTCGGGGCGCTGGGCGTCCAGGCACTCACGGTGGCCGACGCCCCCACCCTGCGGCATCTGGACCGCAAAGACGAGTTTCTGCGAGGTTGGGATACGGACGTGCTGCCCATTCCAGCCTGGACGACCTTCCACGACCTCGCCAGTTTCGAGGCGGGCATAAGCGCGCTGGAAGGACATCCGACCTACGTTCCGGGCGTCACGCGGCTGTGCGTCAAGCCCGCGCGGGGCATCTATGCGGCGGGCTTCCGGGTGCTGACAGACGGGCGCGACCTGGGCAGCTTCCTGAAGGGCGAGCTGTACCAGATGAGCTACGGCGAGGCCCGGCGGCTGTTTGCCCAGACCGAAACACCGCTGCCCACCATGCTGCTGATGCACACGCTGGAGGGCGCGGAACGCTCCGTAGACTGCGTGGCGTGGCAGGGGGAGCTGGCGTCGGCAGTGGTGCGGCGCAAGCTGCCAGGCGGCGGTCCGCAGCTGATCGAGGACCGCCCGGACCTGCTCCAGGCCGCGCGGCAGATTGCCCACACGTACCAGCTGAGCGGCATCTTCAATTTTCAGACCAAGGATCACCGTCTGCCCGACGACACGCGGCAGCCGAACATGCTGGAAATCAATGCCCGCGCCTCTGGTGGTCTGCGTTACAGCATGGCGGCGGGCATCAACTTCGCCTCGGTTGCGGCGGGGCTGGCGCTGGGTGAGCTGAGAGCCAAGGATGCCCCGTGTCCCCGCACCGGCATCCGGGTGGCCGAGGTCAAGACCGCCCAGGTTCTGGAAACACAGCTGCTGGAAACACAGGTGCTGGAATGACAGACACCGAACTGACTCCCCGCAACCTCACCCGTATCCAGCTGCCCAGCGGCGAACTGTCCCTGAACATCGACGCGAACTCAGGCTGGAGCCTGATCGACCTGCTGGGCTTCGGGGTGCGGCGCAATCCCAGGCGCGGCTATCTGCTGGTCAGCAGAGTTCTGGGCAAGCACCTTCCGGTCTCACCGCTGACTGTCCAGGCCGCGCACCGGGCGCTGGCCGTTCAGGTTCCCACCGATCTGAAAGGGCCACTGCTGTTCATCGGGCTGGCCGAGACCGCCACCGCGCTGGGCGAGGGTGTGGCCCGCGAGTGGGCCGACCATACGGGCCGCAGCGACCTCACCTTTCTGCACACCACCCGGTATCGGCAACGCGGCACGCTGACACTGGAATTTCAGGAGCCGCACTCGCACGCCAGCGGGCACCTGGTGTACCGGCCCGCCAGCCCTGAAGGCCAGCGGCACTTTGCTCACGCCCGCACGCTGGTCCTGATCGACGACGAACTCTCGACGGGCACCACGCTCGAAAATCTGGCCCGCGCCTACCACGCGCTGAATCCGGCGCTGGAACGCCTCGTGCTGGTCAGCCTGACCGACCTCTGCCCGAGGTACACCGACATTCAAGCCGCGCTGGGGCTGCCCATACTCGGCGTCAGCCTGCTGCGGGGTGAGTTGAGCTTTACCCCCGACCCGGCCTACCACCCGCCCGGCCTGCCTGCGGTCACGGGCAACGGGGCCGACAAGACCGACCTTCTGGCCCCGCAGAGCGCCCGCAGCGGGCAGGACGCGGGCCGCTCTGCGTACCTCGACGCCGCGCTGACGCAGCTGCTCCAGACGCCGCAGGGCGCGAGCGTGCTGATTCTGGGAACGGGCGAATTCCAGTACCCGCCGTACCTGCTGGCCCTGCGGCTGCAACAGGCGCGCTCTGACCTGAAGGTATCGAACTCGGCCACCACCCGCAGCCCGGTAGCGGTCTGGGGCCAGATCGCCCACGCGCTGGAATTCACCGACAACTACGGCGACGGCATTCCCAATTTCGTGTATAACGTGACCCCTGACCAGTACGGTCAGGTCTGGGTCTGCCATGAGGGCCAGGCCCATCCCGACCCCAGGCTGCTCGAACTGCTGAACGCCACGGCCATCCGGCTCGCCTGAACCCAACTCTTTTGCGCACGATTTCTGGAGCATCCATGCAGACCATCGCCTTCTGTGACCTCGACGACACGCTGTTTTATACGGGCCGTAAGCTCGACGAGGCGCTGCGCTCAAGCACCGCTGCGCTGGACCGCATAGGTGAGGCCCACAGCTTCGTCAGCCGCCACCAGGCCCACCTGCTCGGCACGCTGCTCGCGGGGGCCACCCTGATTCCGGTCACGGGCCGCGACCCGGACGCCTACGGGCGGGTGCAGATGGTGTTCGACTCGTGGGCCATTCTCGACCACGGGGCCACCGTGCTGCGGCCAGGTGGATTACCGGACCGGGTGTGGCAACTGGTGATGCGCGAAGCCCTGGAAGACCAGGAGCAGGCGCTGCGGCTGGCCGCGCAGGCGGCGGGGCACATCAGCGACCTGATGCACCTGGGCTGCACGGTGCGGCTGCATGAGGCGGGCGGCCTGCCGATGATGGTGGTGGTCAAGCATCCCTACGCGCTGCAAAACAGCCTGGATACCATGAGCCAGCAGTGGGCGCTGTGGCGGCAGGAGGCGGGCGTGGGCCTGCGTTTTTTTGCCAACGGCAACAACCTGACCCTGATCGCGCGCGGCGTGAGCAAGGAGGCGGCGGTGGAATACGTGCTGGGGCAGCTGCGAGACGACTCGGAAGATCAGGAGCTGCTGACCCTGGGCCTGGGCGACTCCCTGGCTGACGCGCCCTTCATGAACCTGTGCGATTTTGCGCTCACACCCGGCGACAGCCAGCTGATGCGCGGCGTTCTGGAGAACGAACTTGAGCAGCGTTGAGACTGGACCCCAACCCCTGCAACTTCAACCCCCACCCCTTCAGACCGTCCAGACCAGCTACGCGCCGTCCGACATCCGGCTGCTGATCGGGGCCGCGCCCGCCCCCACCGTCAGCCTGAGCCAGAAGGAGGCCCGCATCGCGGCGGGCGAGTCCTACGGCCATTTTCTGACGCCAGAGGCAGTGCCCACTGACCTTCAGGCCGATACCTACCACAGCGCCCTGGCCCGGAGCGGCCCGGCCATCGCCTCGGCGCTGCTGGGGCTGGCCGCGCAGCTTGAAACGCAGGCGAAGGGTGAGCCAATCACGCTGGTGTCGCTGGCCCGCGCCGGGTTTCCGGTGGGCATCGTGCTGCACCGCCTGCTGCGCCGCCGGGGGCTGGACAGCGCCCACTTCGGCGTGAGCATCGTGCGCGGGGTGGGACTCGACTTGCGCGCGCTGCAACAGGTTTTGAGCGAGCGGCCCGCTGCGGGCGTGGTGTTCATCGACGGCTGGACCGGCAAGGGCAGCATTCTGGATACCCTGCGAACCAGCCTGACGGGGCACGTGTTCCAGCCGACCTTCGCCGCCCTCTACGACCCGGCGGGCGTGGCCGACCTTGCAGGCAGCCATGACGATCTGCTGCTGCCCCACGCCGCCCTGAACGCCACCGTGAGCGGGCTGCTCAGCCGCAGCTTTCTGGTGAGTGACAATCATGCGGCCCCACTTCATGCAGCCCACCTTCATGCAGCACAGTATCTGGCCCATCTGCAAGCGCACGATGTCAGCACCGGATACGTGGACGCCCTGGGCGCTCTGTGCGCCGACGCCGCGCCGCTTCCAGCTCCCTCGGCACGTCCGCACAATCCCGCCGCCCTGGCCCTGGATATCGCCCACAGATATGGCTGTACCGACCCGCACCGCGCCAAGCCGGGCATCGGGGAGGCCACCCGCGTCTTCCTGCGCCGCCGCCCCGCCGCGCTGGTCATCCGGGCCAGCACGCCCGACACCCTTCATCTGGAAACGCTGGCCCGGGCGGGCGGCATTCCAATTTATTCCGAGGCCGCGCTGCCCTACGCCGCCATGAGCCTGATCGCTGCCAGCCTGGATACCGCCAATACCGATATAGCCAGTACCGATACAGCCAGCCTGGATACAGCCAGTGCAGGTACAGGAGACGTATGACCTCCAGACGCTCCGGCCAGGGCAACTCCACCCAGAGCAGCCTCCCGGCCCCGCTCCTGCTCGACCCGCTGCTGCTGGGGGCCAGCCTGTACACCCCGGCCACCCGCCCCGACCTGGCCGACCTGGGCAACGGCGACAAGCAACGCGGCGGCGTGCAAGGCGTGTCGCCGCACTCGCTGATCTACTGCCTGGAAGACGCGGTGCGCCCCGAAGACCTGCCGCTGGCCCTGGACCGACTGCGGGAAGCGCTACCGCAGCTCAGGGCGGGCAGCGGGCCGCTGAGATTCGTGCGGGTGCGGGACCCAGGTACCCTGGAGGCGGTGCTGAACATGGACGGCTGGCAGGCGCTGCGCGGTTTCGTGCTGCCCAAGTCCACCCGCCGGAGCCTGCGCGATTACCTGAGCCTGCTGCCCCCGGGCGCGGCCATCATGCCCACCCTGGAAACCCGCGAGGTCTTCAGCCAGCGCCAGATGGAATCGCTGCGCGATTTTCTGCTCGACAGCGGCCTGAGCCGCCGCATCCTGACACTGCGGCTGGGCGGCAACGACCTGCTGCAACTGCTCTCGCTGCGGCGCGTCCCGGGCCAGACGGTGCACGAGGGGCCGCTCGCTCAGACCATTCAGATGCTGGTCGGGACCTTCCTGCCCTGGGGCTTTGGTCTGTCCAGTCCGGTCTACGAGGTGTTCAGCGATCCGGCCACCCTGCGCCGCGAGCTGCAACAGGACCTGGAGCGCGGCCTGATGGGCAAGACGGTCATTCATCCGTGCCAGATTCAGGTGGTGGCCGACGGCTACCGGGTCAGCCCGCAGCAGCTTCAGCAGGCCCGCGCCATTCTGGAACCGGACGCCGGGGCGGTGTTCGCCCTGGACGGCGCGATGTGCGAGCCCACCACCCAGCGGGGCTGGGCCGAGCGCGTGCTGCGGCGCTCGCAGGTCTACGGCGTGCAGGACGCGACTGTTTGACCAGAATGTTTGTCAGCAATGGTTCGGACAGTTTCAATCCATTATCGCAAGCAACGCGATGAAGACGAGGTTTTTGCCCCCTCCCTCGTCGTGAACAGACGCGGATGACCACGCTACTCCTCCCCCTTGAGGGGGGAGGTTGGGACTGGTACAGCTCCGCAGGAGAGGGGGTGAGCTGACTGAGCGTCCCAGACAGCGTTTCCCGAATTCCCTTTCCTGTAGATTTGAAAATTGTCCAGATTATTGATCAGGTTGCCTCGTTCCGCGTCGTCCGGCGGCCCCGGCTCGCCTTGTGCTGGTACATCCGCTGGTCGGCCAGTTCCAGGGCGGCCTGTCCGTCCTGCGCGTCCTGCGGCACGCTGGCCCAGCCCAGGCTGGCGTCGATGGTGGCAAATCCCAGCGCCCGCGTCCAGGCGACGGTGCGTTCCAGCCGCTCAGCGATGATCCGCTCCAGCACCCCGGCGCCTCCGGGCGGGTCCTTGAACACCAGCGCGAACTCGTCGCCGCCCAGCCGGTAGGCCAGGTCCGAGGCGTACAGGCCCCGGATCAGCTGGCGGGCGAAGGTCTGGAGCAGCAGGTCGCCCTCGGCGTGTCCGTGCGCGTCGTTGACCGCCTTCATGCCGTCCAGGTCGATCATGACCACGCTGTAGGGCTGCTCCTGCTGGACCAATTCCCGGAGGTCCAGTGCCCGCAGGTCTTCGGTGAAGCTGCGGCGGTTGCGCAGGCCGGTCAGGGCGTCGGTGTACGCGGCCTGCTCCATGTCCTGCACGTGCCGCTGGCGTTCCAGAGCGATCTTCAGGCTGCGCCCCGCCGTCTGAAAAAGCGTCTTCTCGGCGGGCGTCCAGGCCGCCTGGTGCTGCTGAAGCGCCAGCAGCATCTGCGGCGTACCTGAGCTGCCCACGCCCCCGGCTGCGGTCTCGAGTCCGCCACTCAGGTACAGACAGGCGACCCCGCCCAGCTCGTGCTCTCTCAGAATTCTGGCGCTTTCGCCCGGAACTTCGGCCCTGTCTGCTTCAACTTCGGCGCTGTCTCCTTCAACTTCTGGTATGCCCTCGTATTCCGTACAGTCGTCTACGAACACCGAGGCCCGCCGCCGCAGGCTCTCGCCGATCACGCCCGCGTCCGGGGAGGCGGCCTGCCGCAGCCGCGCTTCGAGGGCGGGGTCGAGTCGCCCCGGATTCCACTGGCTCAGCTGTCTCAGCTTGCCACCGCGCAGTTCGATCAGACCCACCCAGGCCAGGGCGGTGGCCTGATTGAGCAGTTCGGCCACGTGCACCGCCATCTGCTCGGGCGACAGCTCCTCCTCGCCCAGGCCGGAGACCCCGGCCAGCACCCGCGAGTAGCGCGCCGCCTTTTCCAGCTCGCGCTCGCGCAACCTCAGCTCGAGTTCGTCCATCACCAGCTGGGCCAGCGACGCCAGGATGCCGCGTTCGCGCGCGCTCAGCTCGTGGACCTGATCGTCTGCCACGCACAGCGTCCCGATCCGCTGGCCCTGGGGCGTGGTGAGCGGCGCGCCCGCGTAGGCCCGCAGTCCCCCGGTAGACGAGACGAATGGGCTGTCCTGAAAACGCTCGTCGGTTCTCAGGTCGGGCACGGCCATCACCTCGGGCGTCAGGATGGCCCAGGCGCACAGCGATTCGTTGCGCGGCACGTCGATCATGTCGATTCCCAGACTGGCCTTGGTAAAGTGCTGAATCTCGTCTATGAAGTTGATCGAGGCGATGGGCAGGCCCAGAATATCGGTGGCCAGATGCAGAATGCGCCCGAACGCCTCCTGCGGAATACCGCCGGGCACGTCGTAGCGCCGCAGCGCCAG
>JANXWI010000165.1 GCA_025351205.1 Deinococcus sp. | reverse complement strand
TTGCAGCACCAGGCCTTCCGGCGGAATGTGAAGAATACCCTGTGGATCAATGTAGGGTTCGCCGTCTATTTTCAGGCCCCTGTTCTGAATCAGTTTGCGGGCCGCGCCGTTGCTGGGTTCCAGTCCGGCCAGGGCCACCAGTTTCGCTGCGGCGATCTGGCCTTCTGCACTGAGTTCCGCAGCTGAAATATTGACGTTGGGAATGTTGTCAGGAATACCGCCTTTCGCCACGTCGCGGTAGCGTTCCAGCGCCGCTTCCAGATCGGCGCCGGGGTGCAGCCAGGTCACCACCGTCCGGGCCAGCGCCTCGTGGGCAGCGGCAGGATGGCCTGAGAGCAGCGCACCGATCTCTGAACGCGGCAGATCGGTCAGCAGCGTGAGGTAATTGTTCATCAGGGCGTCGGGCACTTTCATCAGGGCGGCAAACATCAGATGCGGTGCGTCGGTCAGGCCGATATAATTATCCAGACTCTTGGACATCTTTTCAGTGCCGTCCAAACCTACTAAAAGCGGCAACGTCATCACGATCTGCGGGGCCTGATCGTAATCGCGTTGCAGGGCGCGGCCCACCAGGTTGTTGAACAGCTGATCGGTGCCGCCCAGTTCGATGTCGGCAAGGAGCGCCACGCTGTCGTAGCCCTGGGTCAGCGGGTACAGCAGTTCGTGCATAGAAATCGGCACGCCACCCTCGAAGCGCTTCCTGAAGTCGTCACGCTCCATGATGCGGGCCACGGTGTAACGGCTGGCGAGCTGGATGATGTCCTTGTAGCCCATTTTTTCCAGCCATTCGCTGTTGTACCTCACCTCCAGCACGTCACTTTCCTGGCGCAGGATGATCCGGCACTGTTCGAGGTAGCTTTCTGCATTGGCGCGCGCCTCTTCCAGGGTCAGGGGCGGGCGCGTCTTGCTTTTTCCGGTCGGGTCGCCGATGGTCGCGGTGAAGTCGCCGATCAGCATGATGACCTTGTGCCCCAGGTCCTGAAACTGCCGCATCTTCCGCAGAATCACCGCGTGGCCTAGGTGCAGATCGGGTCGGGTCGGGTCGGCCCCCAGCTTGACCCGCAGGGGTGTGCCGCGTTCTAGCCGCGCTCTCAGGTCGGCCTCGGACACTAGATCGACCACGCCGCGTCTGAGGATAGAAAGTTGTTCGTCGATGGGCAGGTTGCGCGTGATTTCATTCATGGTGGCTCCTCCAGTTTTTACAGAAATGAGCGGGCAAAAGAAAAGCGGCGCACCTGAAAACAGTGCGCCGCCGGGCAGAGATTCGGGCTGTGACGGACCCTTACCCCACCGTGCGGCGGGGCGGATAAGCAAGTCGGGCCACAGTTCCTCTGAATCGGCGCCTCATGCGGGGAAGTATAGAACATCTTCTGGACGCTGCAAAAATTGGCCCGGATAGAGTTGACAGGCGGTGCATACCGGGGTATCTTAAATATATCAGCGTCCGAAAGGGCGCTTTTTTATTGGCATATTTTGTCAGCCTGCCAAACTGAGACACGGGCACGGCGCTCCCCTCTGGCACGCTCTAGCATGGCCGAGTGTTGACCATGCAGGAACTTCGCACCACGCTTCCGCGCCCGGGACGCATCGAGTGGATCGGGCTGCGGAGCGCGCGCCGGGGGCAGGTGGACAGCGTGACGCGGGCCGAGGCGCACCCGCTGGTCGGCCTGATCGGCGACCACGGCAGGGCGGCACCTGGCCGCCTGAGGGCACTTACAGGTGCTTTAGGCGAGCAGGAGGCTACCGCCGTCCAGCCAGCCACGCCGGGAGGGCTGAGCAGCCTGATGCCGGGCAAGCGGCAGGTCACGCTGATTCAGGCCGAGCACCTGCCCGTGATCGCCGCGCTGGCGGGCCTGGAAGCAGTCACGCCCGAACAGCTGCGCCGCAACATCGTGGTGTCGGGGCTGCCGCTGCTGGCTCTCAAGGATCGCCGTTTCCGCATCGGAGACGTTTTACTGGAGGGAACAGGCGAATGCCACCCCTGTTCGCGGATGGAGGAAGCCTTCGGGCCGGGCGGCTACAACGCGGTGCGGGGCCACGGCGGCATCACCGCGCGGGTGCTGGAAGGCGGATGGATCGAGGTGGGCGGACTGCTGCTGCCGGAGTGAGGGGCTGTTGGGTCGGGTGTACTCGGGGGTGCCCTCACCCCTTGCTTCGCAAGGCCCTCTCCCAGGGGTAGAAGGGGAACGGCCAGGCGGGATGGTCAGGTTGAGCGTGCTTGGTGGTCCCCTCTCCCCCTCGCTGCGCGAGGCCCCTCTCCCGCCGGGGGCGAGGGGTAAGGGCCAAATCCTGACGATGAAAACTGGTCGTCGGAATGCACCAACAGCCTTTCCAGATCGCCGCCGCACAGCCTTCGGCGGATCAAATACGCGCCCAGGCAGCCGAGTGATCCAACCGAACCCGCAACCCTTTCAGCTTCAAGAAGCGGATTTCCGCTTTCCAGATGCGTAAAACCAGGGTCAATACCCCGCCGAATAAGCCGACTTGCCTTGCCCATTGCGCAGCGCTTGACGTTCTTCTAAGCCCCCCTACCGCCCTGACCAGAGACGCTTTGATCAGTCTAGCCAGAGGAGGGGCCGCCCCCGACGACCAGCCAGCCGCCCTTTGGGGTAGGGGCTGGGGGTGGGGGGTTGCTGAAGCCCAAAGCAAACGCCCAACAGTCCACACCCAGCCAGATCAATCCCGTATCTTGACCGTGTGACCCAGCCGCCCAGATCCCCCCTGCGCCAGGGCCTGCAACGCCGTGGTTTCGGCCTGACGCTGCTGATCGTCGAATTCGGCGTGCTGTCCAGCTTCCTGTTCTCTCTGGCGCTGTACATCTTCGGCACGGTGCAGACGGTCAGGACGTTGTGGAACGCGTTGCCGAGAATCGGCCAGCCGGAAGTGACCAAAAATCTGGTCGTCGCGGCCATCGAACAGACCGACCTGGTGCTGGTGGCCACGGCGCTGCTGATCATCAGCGTCGGCTTGCAGGCCCTGTTCGTGCAGCGGCTCGACAACCTGCCGGGCTGGCTGCACATCCGCACCTTCGACGACCTGAAAAACAAGCTGATGGGCATCGTGGTGGTGGCGCTGGTGGTCGAGTTTTTCAAGGTGGCGATCAAGTGGGACGGCACGCCCGGCATCCTGACCTTCGGGCTGGCGCTGGCCGCGATTATCCTGGCCGTCGCGGCGTACACCTTCGTGCAGGCGCGCTACGGCAGTGAAAAAGGTGGAGACGAGAAGGCCGGGTCGGACGAAGAGTGACGCCAGCGGTCTTTCCGCCTCTGGACGCGCGTCTGGAGGCCGTCGCCAACCTGATCCGCGCCCCGCTGCACGCCGACATCGGCTCCGACCACGCCGCGCTGCCGTTGGCCCTGCTGCACCGCCAGCGGGTAGAGCGGGTCGTCATCGTCGAGAAGACGGCTGGACCGCTGGAAGTGGCGCGGCAGGCGGTGAGCCTTGCTGGCCTGGAAGACCGGGCCACCCTGCGGCGGGGCGACGGGCTGGACCCGCTGCTGCCGCGCGAACTGGAAAGCGTCAGCATCACGGGCCTGGGTCAGCGCACCATGCTGGGCATTCTGGAACGTGGCCTGGGTGCCGGAAAACAGCCTGAAACCCTGGTGGTGCAGCCCAACGACGGCGCGGGGCTGCTGCGCGCCTGGGCCACCGGGCACGGCTACTGGCTGGTGGCCGAGGCTCTGGCACCGGGCTTCTGGCGCTACCCGGTGCTGCGGCTGGAGCAGGCCGGCGGCCCCGACCCGGCCTACCAGGGGCTTCCGGAAGCGGCGGCGTCTGTCTATGGTCCACACCTGCTGCGTCAGCGCCACCCGCTGCTTGTGCAGGAGGTGCAGGCGCAGCTTCGGCGGCTGGAAGGGCTGGAACGCCACGCCCGCCCGCAGATTCTGAGCGACCTGGCAACGGCGCGCTCGGTCCTGGCCTGGCTGGAAAGTTCAGGTGGCTGATTGGGGGGGCGTGGTGGGGCAGATGAACGCCCACACTCCCGCGCCCCACATTCCCGCATTCTGGGCCGCTGCTAGCATGCCCCAATGACCCAGTCAGGCGGACTTCAGCCAGAGCGCGTCCAGATGCTTCGCCCCGGTCAGCCCCGGCAGGGCCGCTATGTGCTGTACTGGATGCAGTCGGCGGTCAGGTCGCGGCACAACCAGGCGCTCGATTACGCGGTTTCCCAGGCCAACCGCCTGGGGCTGCCGGTGCTGGTGGTGTTCGGCCTGACGCCCAGCTACCCCAGCGCCAACGCCCGC
>JANXWI010000159.1 GCA_025351205.1 Deinococcus sp. | reverse complement strand
CGACTGGGAACGCGCCCGGACCGAACTGGAGAACTGATGAGGGGTCGGCTGGACAGCCTAGTACAGCGTCAACCGATTAGGGCGGGAGTCAACTTCTGGTAAGTCATTGGATGCCCAGCCCGTTCACCCCCTCCCCAGCCCTCCCCCCTCAAGGGTGAGGGAGCGAAGCGGCCTAGATTCACCCCGCCCTAATCGGTTGACGCTGAACTAGGCTGTCCAGCCGACCCCTCATCAGTTCTCCAGTTCGGTCCGGGCGCGTTCCCAGTCGCTGACCCTGGAAATCTCGGCCAGGTGTTCGGCGCTCAGCTTCAGGGTGACCGCGCCCAGCAGCTCCTGTAGCTGCGCCACGCTGTTGGCCCCGATGATCGGCGCGGTCATGGCCGGTTGCTCCAGCATCCAGGCCAGCGCCACCTGGGCCGGTTTCGCCCCGGTCTGGTCGGCGATCTCCTTAAGCTTCTCGACCACGTCGAAGTTGCGCTCCGAGAACCTGCGCCGGGCGTTCTCGTCGGCCCGGATGCTGTCTGGCAGGGGAGAACCGCGTTTGTACTTGCCGGTCAGCACGCCGCCGCCCAGCGGACTCCAGGGCACCACCCCAATGCCGTACTCGGCACACACCGGCATCAGCTCGCGCTCGAAGTTGGCGCGGGTCGGCGACAGCAAGCTGTACTCGGGCTGAATGCTCACGAACGCCTCCAGCCCCCGGCGGTCACTGGTCCAGAGGGCCTGCATCAGCCGCCAGGCGCTGTAGTTCGAGCAGCCGATGTAGCGCACGTACCCGCGCCTGACCAGCTCGCTCAGCGCCGAGAGCGTTTCCTCGATGGGCGTGTGCGGGTCGATGAAATGCGTCTGGTACAGGTCGATGTAATCGGTCTGAAGCCGCTTCAGGCTGTCCTCGCAGGCCTGGATGATCCAGCGGCGCGACAGCCCCTCGCGCTGATGCACGGTGCCCCGGCCCTGGCTGCCGCCCTCGCCCATCGGGCCGCGCACCTTGGTCGCCACCACCACGTCGTTGCGGTTACCCCGCGCCTTCATCCAGCGCCCGATGATTTCCTCGGACACGCCTCCGGGGTTGCCCGGCGTCCAGATGGTGTAGATGTCTGCGGTGTCGAAAAAGTTACCGCCCGCCTCGTGGTAGGCGTCCATAATCTGCTGTGAGGTGGCCTCGTCGGCACTCCAGCCGAACTGCATGCTGCCCAGCCCGAGCGGAAAAAGATGCAGGCCGCTGCGGCCCAGGCGTCGGTAGATGGTGTCGCTCATGGTGATGACTGTACCGTTTCAGAAGCGGTCTGCGCTGCTGGGTGCGGTGTCTGAACCTCGTCTGAATGCCGGTCTGCCCGCCTCATGAGCCGCCTCAGGTCCAGCTCACGCCCATCATGGAAAGAAAGGGAAACTTGTGTCGATGAAACCCTCTTACCTGCTGTTCGCGTCTCTCGCCCTCGTTCTGGCCGCCTGCGGTCAACCCGGCACGGCAGTCCTCCCGCCCGCTGCCGACACGGTTGTCAGCACGCTTGAGGCGGGCACGCTGGAGTCTCTGGCGCTGGGCAGCAGCATCACCCTGGAGCGCGGGCAGACCCGGCAGCTCACGGTCACGGTCAGCGGCGCGCCTGCCAAACCGGGACAGCTGGTGTGGGCCAGCAGTAACGCTGTCACCGCCACGGTCAGCCAGAGCGGGCTGATCACTGCTGTCGGTGCCGGGAAAACCACCGTGCGGGTGTCAATGAGCGCCAACCCCGCCGCGTTTCTCGACTTTCCGGTCACGGTCAGCGCCCCGGTGGTCACGCCAGCGCCAACCCCAGCGCCCGTTCCCACGCCCAGCCCGGCTCCTGCCCCCACGCCTGGTACCGGCCTCAGCGCCGCCGAGCAGCGCGTGCTGGACCTGACCAATCAGGCGCGCGCGGTGGCCCGCACCTGCGGCAGTGCCAGCTTCCCGGCGGCTCCGGCCCTGACCTGGAACGCCAGTCTGGCAACGGCGGCCCGCGACCACGCCAGCGATATGGCCGCCAAAAACTACTTCTCGCACACCAGTCAGGACGGGCCAACCTTCGACGTGCGCGTTGCCAGCGCCGGATACAGCGGCTACCGCGCCCTGGGCGAGAACATCGCCGCCGGGCAGCCGACCCCCGAGAGTGTGGTGGCGGGCTGGCTGAACAGCCCCGGCCACTGCTCGAACATCATGAGCGCCGATTTCAGGGAGCTGGGTGTGGGCATGGCAACGGGCGGCAGCTACGGCACCTACTGGGTACAGGACTTCGGCGCACGGTTCTGAACTTTGAACTCTGGACTCAGAGCTGAACCACGTCTGCCGGCCACACCCATCTGAAGGTCCCCCCGCCCGCCCCCCGATCTGGAGAGGGCGGGCCGTTGCCGTGCAGGTCGCCTGAACCCTGACCACATCTCTGGACTCTGGAGCATTTGTCATCATTCCACTGCCAAAACAACTGCCTTTCGTCAGCTCCATCCTCTTGGTCAGAGCAGCGCGGTTGACCACGCTTGACCGCATGCCCAATGCTCCACTAAATTCACTCCTGTCTTGGGCAGAACGGACGCGCCTGGGCACGCCTGCCCGCTCCAGTCGGTCAAAAAGAGAAAGCCTTTTGACAAATGCTCTGAGCGTCTGAATCTGCACCATGTCTGGTCGTTCCCCGCCCTACCATTCGGGCCATGCGCCTGATCAAGCCCCGCCGCCGTTCCCGCCCTGCCCGAGTGCGCCGTGGGCTGCGATCTTCTCTGGGCTGGCTGCTGGCCTTCGCGCTGGTTCTGGTGCCGCTGTGCCTCGTGTTCCGGGTAAAGCTGACCGTCACGCCGGAAGCTGCACTGAAGGTGGGCACTGAACTGCTCGGCGGGAAAAAGGTGCTGGCCATCGTCGGGCATCCGGACGACCTGGAGTGGTACGTCGGCGGCACGCTGCGGCGTTTGAGCAGTGC
>JANXWI010000118.1 GCA_025351205.1 Deinococcus sp. | reverse complement strand
GCCGCTGCCAGCGAGGCCGCGCCGCACGCCTTGATGACCCGCTGCGGGTCGGGCGCATAGCCCGCCAGCTTGAGCACCGCGAAGCCCGGCACGAACTGCCCGGTGAAGGCCAGCAGCGTGAGCGGCAGCGCCAGGCTGAAGGTGGCCTGCCAGGAAAACTCGGGCCACACCAGCTGCGGCTGGGTCAGGGCGAAGGGAACTGCGCCCGCGTGAAGCTGGCCCAGCAGGGCGCTGGCCAAAACGCCCACCAGCAGCACCCCCGCCACCGCCCAGCGCGGAGCCAGGCGGCGCAGGGCGAAGTAGGCCACGGTCATGGCCCCGATGAGCAGCGGTTTGCGCCCGAACGCCTGCACCACGTGAAAGCCGAACGGCAGCAGAATGGCGGCGTTGAGCGCCCCAGCCAGCGGCGTGGGCAGGCGCTGCATGGCCTGGGTCAGCGGCCTGAAGGTGCCGAGCAGCAGCACCAGCACGCCAGAAACGAGGAACGCGCCCACCGCCTGAGAAAACGGGATGCCGGGCAGCGCACCGGCCAGGAAGGCAATGCCGGGGGTAGACCAGGTGCTCATGATCGGGACCCGCGTCCTGAGGCTCAGATAGACGCTCACCAGTCCACACAGCACCGTGGCGGCCCAGACCCAGGACAGCACCGTGCGCTCCGGCAGGTGGGCGCTCTGGGCCACCGCATAAATCAGCACCGTGGGGCCAGCAAAGCCCACCAGCACGGCGATCAGTCCGCTCAGAGCGGCGGTGGCGCTGGAGTCACGGGCAAACTGACGAAAAAGGTGGCGTGGCGTTGCCTGCATGGAGCCTCCAGGACAGCCAGTCTGACTGCACATTCCCCAGTCTGATGGAACAGTGGACTGGATACCAGAGGCAATACCGCGTCAAGTGGACTGGTTTTTTCACTCCACCTCCCTCCACTGGACTGCTAGACTGCCCGCATGGATCATCTGCGCTGGTCGGCCCTGCTGGCCCACTGGAACGGCGGAAGAGGACCGCTGTATGCCCAGCTCGGGACAACACTGAGCAGGTGCATTCAGGCCGGGTATCTGTCCCCGGCAGAGCGGTTGCCGTCCGAGCGCTCCCTGTCCGAGCTGCTCCAGGTCAGCCGCAGCACCGTGGCCTTGGCCTACGACGAGCTGGCTGCCGGAGGCTGGGTCCTGAGGCGTCAGGGCAGCGGCACGCAGGTCGCTTCCACCGCGCCCAGACGCACCGAAGTGCTGACGCTCCGCAGTCCGCTGCGCGCGCCTGCCCACTCACCCCCAGACCCCGGACTGCACAGGGAGAATGGTCTTACCCAGGAAGCCCATCTGCCCCGGGACTTTGATCTGACCGTCGCCGTACCGACTCTGGGAGCCGTGCAGCAAGAACGGCTCAGGCGGGCCAGCGAGGGCGCGTTTGCCGAGGTCACATGGTTGGAACCGGCCTACCATCCGCTGGGGCTGCCCGAACTCCGGGCCGAGCTGGCACAGATGTACACCCGTGAGGGGGTGCCCACCCGCACGGAACAGGTGGTGGTGACCACGGGGGCGCAGCAGGCCATTTCGCTGATCGCTGCGGCGCTGCTGGGACGCGGAGACCTGGCCCTGCTGGAAACCCCCACCTACTTCGGGGCCATCGACGTGTTCCGTGCTGCCGGAGCGCGGCTGCTGGGTGTTCCGGTGAGGCAGGGCGGCCCTGACCCTGCCGAGTTCCACAACCACCTTCAGGCCGGGCCGAGGCTGGCCTTTCTCACCCCGACCTTCCAGAATCCCAGCGGGGCGGTCATGTCTGCCGGAACCCGCGAGCGGCTGGCGCAGTTGATCACAGACGCGGGCCTGCCGACCATCGAGGACGACACCCTGATCGACCTGGGCTTCGGAGATTCCGACCATGAGCAGCCCGGGCCGCCCAGGCTCGCGGCGTTCGCCCCGAAAGGCCCTGTCATCTGCGCCGGGTCGCTGTCCAAGCTGTTCTGGGCCGGGCTGCGGGTCGGCTGGATGCGCCTGCCGGACGCCCTGGCCGCGCCCATCGTTCAGCGCAAGACCCTGGCCGATTTCGGCTCGGCCACGCCCAGTCAGGTGATCGCCCTGAAGCTGCTGCGAGAGTTGCCCGCCCTGAAGACCGAGCGCCGGGCCGCCGTACAGCCCGCCCGTGACCTGCTGGTCACCCTGCTGCGTGAACGTCTGCCCGAATGGACCTTCCAAGTACCCGGCGGCGGACAATTTCTGTGGGTGAAGCTTCCGACCCGCAATGTCAGCGGCTTCACGCACGTTGCCAGGCGTCACGGTGTCCGGCTGTTTCCAGGGGCCTCGATGGGCGTGACCGATCTGCCGGACAGCTTTCTGCGCCTTCCCTTTACACTGCCGCCAGAGCAGCTTCCGGAGGCCGTTGAGCGGCTGGCCCTTGCCTGGCAGAGCTTCCAGGAGCGGGCGACGGGCGAACGGCTGGCCTGAGCATCAGTTCAGAGTTCTTCGCCTGAAGCAGTCGCACTGCTTGTCGCCGGGCCAGGGCTTCCCGTTCCAACTTCGGGCACCGGAACCCTGACGCCGACGCCCACCGCCTGAAGCATTTGTCAAAAAGGCGTTCTCTTTTTGACCGAGCGGGCAGGCGTGGCCAGGCGCGTTCTTGGTCAGAGCAGCGCCCATGAGGACGCTTGACCGCTCCGTTCTGCCCAAGCGGCGAAGCGTCGTCAACGGCGCTGTTCTCGCCGAGAAGACAATGGAGCCGACGAAAGGCTGTTATTTCGGCAGCGGAGTTCGGACAAATGCTCTAAAACAGACGCGAAGAGTCCGGCCCACGCTTGACCTCCCTACACGTTACATGTAACATGCGGGCAAGTTACAAGTTGCAGCTTTGCCCGGCCTCCAGGCCCTCTGAAACGCTGTTTTCAGGTTCTGATCTGCCGACCTGTGTCCTGCCGCCGCCTTGTTCACGCCGCCACATTCAGTTCCGCCCACAGGAGGGCTGCGTTGTGCTCCAGCCCCTGCCCTCGGTGCGCGTGGTGGACCAGGTTCGCCAGAGCCTGAGAAGCGCCATCATGACCGGCGAACTGCCGCCCGGAACCCGGCTGAGCGTGCCCGATCTGCGCGGCGGCTGAACGTGTCGCGCAGCCCGGTGAGAGAAGCGGTGCTGCAACTGGTGTCCGAGGGGCTGGCGGTGGAACACCTGCGGCGCGGCGCGGAAGTGGTGCGGATCGGTTTTCACGAGCTGCGCGAGATTTACGCCGTGCGCGCGCCCCTGGAAGGACTGGCCGCCGGATTGTGCGCCCGGAACATGAACGCCGCCGAACTGACCGCCCTGCGCGGCGTGCTGGACGCCCAGGGTGCGCCCGCCGTGCTGGGGGACGCCCGCAGGTACCGCGAACTCGACCTGCGCTTTCACGAGCTGATCTTGCAGGGCAGCCACAACGCCCGCCTGCGCCGCAGCGCCGAACTGCTGATGTCCGAGGCGCGGATGGCCGTGTCACTGCTGGGCGACGACCCCGGGCACTTCAACCTGAGTTATGGCGAGCACCGCGCCGTGGTGGCCGCCCTGCGTGAGCGCGACGCCCCGACTGCCGAACAGGCGATGCGAGATCACCTGGAGCGCATCGGCAGCTCGGTGGGTGACCGCGCCCCGCCGCAGACCCCCTGAACTTTTTTGGAGACCGACCTTCCAAGTTTCAACACCTGCCGCCAATCTATCCTGCCGCCCCATTCAACATTCAACGTTACCTTTTTCAGACTTTTTCTTTCTTCAGGAGGAACACAGATGCGTAAACTCATGATTGTCGGTGTCGTCGGCGCGGTCAGCGCCATGCTTCTGGTCCAGTCGTCGGCCCAGACGGCCAAGACTGGAACCATCAAGATCGGGGCGATCACCGCCGTCACCGGGCGCTTCGCCGAGTTCGGCACGCAACAACTCGCGGGGTTCAAGGTCGGGGTGGCCGAGATCAACCGCAGGGGCGGGATCAACGGTCAGAAAATAGAGCTGCTGATCGAGGACAACGCCAGCGACGTGAACAAGGGCCTGGCCGCTGCCGAACGCCTCGCCAACGCGGGCGTGCCGCTGGTGATCTGTGAGTATTCCAGCAGCCTGGTCAAGGCCCAGGCGCAGTATCTGGCCCGCCAGAAGGTGCCCGCCCTGGTGGTCACCAGCAGCGGCGACGACATCACCAAGCCCGGCAACGACTATATTTTCAGGCTCAACCAGCCCGCCACCGAGTACGCCCGCGCCCTGCTGAACATCTTCCGTGACAGCAAGTTCAAGAGCATGGCAATGGTCGCCGGGACCGGGGCCTTCGAGAAGTCGGTGGCCGACGCGGCCCTGATTTTTGCCAAGCAGTACGGCATACAGGTGGTCGAGGACCAGCGTTACGACCAGGGCCTGACCGACTTCCGGCCCGTCCTGAACCGCATCAAGAGCAAGAACCCCGACGGCGTGCTGATGGTCAGCTACGCCGCCGACTCGGTGACCCTGATGCGGCAGGCCAGAGAGGTGGGCGTCAAGCCGCGCATGTTCGCGGGCGGCGCGGCGGGCTTCGCGCTTCCCGACTTCATCAAGGACGCCGGAAGCGCCGCCGAGAACGTGGTCAGCGCCACCGCCTGGATCCAGGAGCTGCGCTATCCCGGAACCCAGAAGCTGCACGTTGAACTGGTCAAGGCGCTCGGCGGGGCCGAACCCAGCTACCACGCGGCCCAGGCGTATGCGGGCGTGATCGCCGCCGCCGACGCCATTCGCAGGGCGGGCAGCACAGACCGTGAGAAGGTCAGGGCCGCGCTGAACACCACCAACATTCAGACCGCTTTCGGGCCAATCGTGTTCACCGACTTTGACGGTTTCAAGAACCAGAACAACCTGACCATGGTGGCCGAGCAGGTGCAGGACGGGAAATTCGTGCCGGTATACCCGCGCAGCGTGGTGCCTAAAGCGATCAAGTTCGAACGGCCCTGACCCCTCCCCCATTCCGATCAAGCTCCAGCGGCAGGCGGCCATAAGGGGAGGCCGCCTGTACCACATCTTTAGCCTTACCCCAACAAGGACGGTTCATGAATCCAGACTTTCAAGCCTTTGTCCAGACGCTGGTGCAGGGCCTGCTGACCGGGGGCATCTATGCGCTGGTCGGCATCGGCCTGAGCCTGATCTTCGGCGTGATGCGGGTCATCAACTTCGCGCACGGAGACTTTCTGGCGCTGGGCATGTTCCTGACGCTGTTCCTGTTCAAGACCGTTCACCTCGATCCCTACTTCAGCCTGCTGATCGCCCTGCCGCTGGGCTTTGCGCTGGGGTACTTCATCCAGCGGTTTGTCCTGTCGCGCCTGGGAGACCGCCTCTCGGAGTCGAGCATGCTCGCCACGCTGGGGCTGGGTCTGATCGTGTCGAACATGCTGCTGCTGGGCTTCGGGGCGCAGCCGCAGACCATCAACGTGCCGTACGCCAACAACACCTTCACGCTGGGCGGGATTCAGGTGAGCATCGCGCTGCTGGTGGCCGGGCTGGGCACGCTGGTCGCCATCGTGGGCCTGAACCTGCTGCTGTACCGCACCGAACTGGGCCGCGCCATCCGGGCCACCGCCCAGAATCCGCTGGGGGCCGAGCTTCAGGGCGTGAACACCCGCACCATTCAGGCCACCGTGTTCGGACTGGGCGTGGCCTTTGCGGCCATTGCCGGGGTGCTGCTGCTGCCGCTGCTGTACGCCTACCCCACGGTGGGCGAGACCTTCACGCTCAAGGCCTTCGTGGTCACGGTGCTGGGCGGCCTGGGCAACCTGCCGGGCGCGATTGTGGGCGGGCTGTTTCTGGGCGGCGTCGAGAGCCTCGGGTCGTTCTACATCAGCAACAACTACCGTGACGCCTACGGGCTGATTGCGTTTTTGCTGGTGCTGCTGCTGCGCCCGGAAGGACTGTTCGGAAAGACGGTGAAACGGGTATGACCGCCATCGCTGTCAAGCGCCCACGCGCCCTGAGTTTCGGCAACCTCTGGATCAGCGCCGGAATCATTGCCGTGCTGCTGCTATACCCGGTCTTCTTCGGCAAGGCCATGAACTTTGGCGTGAGCACCGTGCTGTTCGCAGGGTTTGCGATGGCCTGGAACATCCTGGGCGGCTGGGCGGGCCAGACCAGCCTGGGACACGCCGCGCTGCTGGGCGTGGGCGCCTACACCATGACGCTGCTCGCCATTCCCGAACGCGGCCCGGCCTGGCTGCACAGCGTCGGTATCGGAAGCGGGGCGGCGATTGCGCCCTGGTGGGGCATTCTGGCGGGCATGGTACTCGCGGTGCTGCTGTCGCTCGTCTGGGGCAGCCTGACCTTCCGGCTCCAGGGCAGCTACTTCACGCTGTCGAGCATCGCTGTGGCGCTGATTCTGCGTCTGGTCGCCATCAACGAGGACTTTACCGGCGGCTCGCAGGGGCTGTTCATGCCGGATCTGCCCACGTTTTTTGGGCTGGACCTGTTCGATAGGCGTGTGGAATACGGCCTCGCGGTGGGCTTCGTGGTCATTACGCTGATCGTCACGCACATCATCCGGCGTTCGCGCACCGGGTACGCGCTCCAGGCGGTGCGCGAGGATGAAGACGGGGCCAGGGCGCTGGGCATCGACCCAGCCCGCATGAAACTGATCGCCTTCGCCATCAGCGCCGCGCTGACTGCCCTGGGCGGCGGCCTGTACGCCATCTACCTGCAAGCCTTCGAGCCGCACACCCTGCTGGAACTGCCGCTGAGCGTGCAGATCGCGCTGATGGCCATCATCGGCGGGCGCACCAGTCTTCAGGGGCCGGTGATCGGGGCGGTGGTGCTGGCGGTGTTCGGGGAGGTGTTCCGCAACCTGTTTTCCAGCGCCAACCTGCTGATCTACGGCGTGCTGATTCTGGTGGTCACGCTGTTCGCGCCGGGCGGCATCATGGGGCTGTTCAGCAGGCGTGGGCGCAGATTGGGAACGGCCAGATGACGGCGCTGAACGCTGTGACCGCGCCGCTGCTCGAAGCCCGCAATGTCCGTGTCCAGTTCGGCGGCAACGTGGCGGTCCACGACATCTCGCTTTCCGCACGGGCTGGCGAGATCGTGGGCCTGATCGGCCCCAACGGTGCGGGCAAGACCACGCTGTTCAACGCGCTGAGCGGCTTCGTGCGGCCCGCTGGCGGCACGGTGCTGTACGACGGGCGAGACATCACCCGGCTCACTCCGCAGGCCCGCGCCCGGCTGGGCATGGCCCGCACCTTCCAGGTCGAGCGGCCCTTTGAGGACCTCTCGGTGCTGGAGAACGTGATGGTCGCCAGCTTCCTGCGCCACCGGGGGCACAAAGCCGAGGACCTGGCCTACAGCGTGCTGGAGCGGGTAGGCCTCTCAGACCGGGCCACACAGCCCGCCGCCGAGCTGAACCTGGCCCGCAGGCGGCGGCTGGAACTGGCCAAGGCGCTGGCGCTCGAACCCCGGCTGCTGTTTCTCGACGAGGTGATCGCGGGCCTCAACCCCCCGGCGCAGGCCGAGATGATTGTCCTGATCCAGCAGCTCGCTGACAGCGGGCTGGCGATCATCATGGTCGAGCACATCATGCAGGTGATCATGACCCTGTCCAACCACGTGGTCTGCATGGCCTTCGGCGAGCTGCTGGCCGAGGGCGATCCGAAGTTCGTGGCCAACCACCCCGACGTGATCCGGGCCTACCTGGGGGAAGACGATGACTGAGCATTTTTTGAACTCCCCGGGACAGGCATCCAGAGGTTCCGAACAGGGTATGACCGAGCGCGTGCTGGACGTCAACGCATTGGAGGTGGCCTACGGCGACGTGAAGGTGGTGTTCGGCGTCTCGCTGCACGTCAACAAGGGCGAGCTGGTGGGGCTGGTGGGCGGTAACGGCAGCGGCAAGAGCACCATTCTGCGGGTGGTCAGCGGCATGCTCAGGGCCAGGGGCGGCAGCGCCACCTACCGTGAACACAACCTGAATGGTGTACAACCGCACAAAATTACAGACCTGGGAGTGGCACACGTACCGATGGGCCGCCAGCTGTTCGGGCAGATGAGCGTCGAGGAAAACCTGCTGATGGGCGCGTATCTGCCGCGCACCCGCCAGCGCCGGGGCCAGAACCTCCAGCGCGTCTACGATTTCTTCCCGCGTCTGAGCGAGAAAAAGGGGGCGGCAGCGGCCAGCCTGTCGGGCGGCGAGCAGCAGATGGTCGCCATCGGCAGGGCACTCATGAGCGAACCTGAAGTTCTGCTGATGGACGAACCGAGCCTGGGGCTGGCCCCGCTGGTGGTGAAAGAGGTGATGCGCGTCATAGGGTCGCTGCGCGAACTGGGCCTGACCGTGCTGCTGGTCGAGCAGAACGTGCGGCAGGTCCTGAAGGTGACCGACAGGACCTACGTGCTGGAACTGGGTCAGCTGGTCAAGGAGGGCAGGAGCGCCGAGCTGCTGGACGACCCCGAGATCCGGCGGGCGTACCTGGGCGTGTAGAGCAGCAAAGGTCGTCTGCGTCCGGGGCAAGTCTCCCGGCTGGCCGGGCCATTAACGAAGTCTAGAGGACATCGGTTTGACCCAGCATTTGTATAGCCCCGTCTTCGGCAGTCCGTCTTCCGCAGCCCAGTCTCCGGGCCTATAGTCCAGAAATGTTGACCCAGAACAGCAGCCTGACCCAGAAGAGTTTAGTCCTGTACCAGTGGAACCTCCTGTGAAAGTCCTGTTCATCGGCGGAACCGGCATCATCAGCTCGGCCTGTTCACGGCTGGCGGTGGACCGTGGCATAAATCTGTACCTGCTCAACCGGGGCCGGTCTGCGCGGACCACGCCAGACGGCGCTCACGTGCTGCACGCCGACGTCCGCGACCCGGCGGCGGTGGCTTCGGCCCTGGCGGGCCACACCTTCGACGTGGTGGTCAACTGGATGGCGTTTACCCCGGAACACATCAGAGCCGATCTGGCACTGTTCAGCGGCAACACCGGGCAGTACGTCTTTATCAGCTCGGCCTCGGCCTACCAGACCCCGCCTGCCAGTCTGCCCGTCACCGAGTCCACGCCGCTGCACAACCCCTTCTGGCAGTATTCCCGCGACAAGGTGGCCTGCGAGGACCTGCTGGTGCGGGCCTACCGCGAGCAGGGCTTTCCGGTCACCATCGTGCGTCCGTCTCACACCTACGACCAGACGCTGCTGCCGATGGACGGCGGCTACACCGTGGTCAGGCGCATGCGTCAGGGGAAGCCGGTGATCGTCCACGGCGACGGAACCTCGCTCTGGACGCTGACCCACCACCGCGATTTCGCCGTCGGACTGATCGGGCTGCTGGGCAACCCGCACGCGCTGGGCGAGGCGTTTCATATCACCGGCGACGAGATCCAGACCTGGAACCAGATTTTCGGGGCCGTGGCGCAGGCCGCTGGAACGCGGGCAGAGTTGCTGCACCTGCCGTCGAGCCTGATCGCCGCCCACGACCCGGCCTGGGGAGCGGGGCTGCTGGGAGACAAGTCGCACAGCATGGTCTTCGACAACACCAAGATCAAACGGGCGGTGCCGGAGTTCCGGGCGGTCATTCCCTTCTTCCAGGGGGCGCAGGAGATCATGGCCTGGTACGACGCCGACCCGGCCCGGCAGGTGGTGGACGAGGCGCTCGACAGGGCGATGGACGCGCTGGTGGCGGCCTACGGGCGGGCGCTGCCGGGCTGAACCACGCCTGCCTGGTTTTCAGCCGTGGTTGAAGGTGGCGGTGCAGCCCCCGTCCACCGTGACCACCGCGCCCGTCATGAACGACGCGCCGTCCGAGGCCAGGAACACCACCACGCGGGCCACCTCGTCGGCCTGGGCCTGACGTCCGAGCGGCTGCCGGGCGGCACTGGTCTCACGCCGTGCCCGGGCCGCCTGCCGCTCCTGTGGTTCCAGTCGGCTGCGGTGGCCGCCCATGTCGGTGTCGATGTAGCCGGGGCACACCGCGTTGACCCGCACGCGGTCCGGGCCGTAGTCCACTGCCAGCTGCCGGGTCAGGTTGATCAGGCCGCCCTTGGAGGCGCAGTAGGCCGCCGCCAGGGGCGCGCCGATCATGCCGTAGGTCGAGGCGACATTGACGATGGCCCCGCCCACCGCCATCAGGTGCGGCAGGGCGGAGCGGGCGCACAGAAACGGGCCGCGCAGGTTGACCGCCATCACCCGGTCCCAGGCGTCCGGTTCCAGCTCGTGCGCCCGCACCGCGCCGCCCGCCACGCCCGCATTGTTGACCAGCACGTCGAGCCGCCCGTAGTGGTGGGTGGCCGCCTGCATCAGCGCCTGCACCGCCGGGGCGTCGGCCACGTCGCAGGGCAAGAAGACGGCCTCTCCCCCGCCCTCCCGGATGAGCAGGGCGGTCTCCTCCCCTTCCGGCTGCTGCACGTCGGAGACGACCACCCGGCCCCCGGCTGCGGCTGCCTCCAAGGCAATGGCCCGCCCGATGCCGCTGGCCGCGCCCGTGACCACCACCACCCGGCCTTGCAGCGCCCCTGGAGCGGGCGTGTGGGCGGGTTGAGCCGCGCCGGGCTCGTCTGGGCTGGCATCAACTGGGCTGGCATCAACTGGGCTGGAATAGGCTGCGTCAGGCCGGGCGGTATGATTGGTGTCGGTATGATCCGCATTGGGCGTCATGCTCCCCAGTGTAAGGAGTCTGTAACCGGACCGCCCTAGCCAGTCCGCCTGGCGCGTCGTTCGTCTCGCCCCGTCCGGCTCCTGCCCCGTCCCGTCTCGCTCCGTCCCGTCTCGCTCCGTCCCGAGGTTTATCTGTGACCACTCCCGCACCTGTCCGCCCCGGTTCCACCACGCCCGTTCTGGCCATCCACGGAGGCTGCGGCGCGATTCCCAAGGCAGAGCTGACGCCAGGGGCCGACCTGGCCGCGCGGGCAGCCCTGCGTCGCGCCCTGGACGCCGGATACGCGGTGCTGCAAGCGGGCGGCGCGGCCATAGACGCCGTGACCGAGGCGGTGGCCATCATGGAAGACGATCCGGTCTTCAACGCGGGCCACGGGGCCGCCCTCAACCGCGCGGGATTTCATGAACTGGACGCCTCGGTGATGGAGGGCACGCTGGGACGCGCCGGGGCGGTGGCCGGGGCCAGACGGCTCAGGAACCCGGTGCGCGCCGCCCGCGCCCTGGCCGAAACCTCCGACCCGCTGCTGCTGATCGGTGAGGCCGCAGACGACTGGGGGCGGGCGCGGGGATTGGTGACCGTGGACAACGCGTACTTTTCAACCCCGTCGCGGCGCGAGGCACTGGACCGGATGCTGGAGCGGGAGCGCCAGGGCACGCTCCAGGCCGCGCCCGAACGCGACAAACACGGCACGGTGGGAGCGGTGGCCCTCGACACACACGGGCATCTGGCGGCGGCTACCTCGACGGGCGGGTACACCGCCAAGCCGGTGGGCCGCGTCGGCGACACGCCCATCATCGGGGCCGGCACCTGGGCCGATGACCGCACCTGCGCCGTCTCGGGAACCGGCAAGGGGGAGCTGTTCATCCGCCGCGCTCTGGGCCACGAGGTCCACGCCCGAATGCTGTACCAGGGCGCGTCGCTCGCCCAGGCCACAGACGCGATGGTTCACGTCGAGATGATGGACCCGGAATTGACCGGACTGGGTGGCTCAGGACTGGGCGGCTCAGGACTGGGCGGCTCAGGACTGGTCAGCGGGGCCGGGCTGTGTGCCGTGGACCACAGCGGCAACGTGGCGCTGCCGTACAACACCGAGGGCATGTACCGGGGCTGGATCAGCAGCCAGTGCGTGTACGTGGCGATTCACGAGACCTGAACCAGAAGGCGGGACTAACCCATCCGCGTTTCGGTTCTGGCTGTGATGGATCAGAAAAACGCTGTCTGGGACGCTTAAAGCATTTGTCATCATTCCACTGCCAAAACAACTGCCTTTTGTCAGCTCCATCCTCTTGGTCAGAGCAGCGCGGTGTCTTATCCAGAACAGCTGTCGTCGTAAACGGAGCGGTCAAGCGCCTGCTGGGCGCTGTCCTGACCAAGAACGCGCATGACCACGCCACTCCTCCCCAGTAGGCGCTTGGACGCTGACCACGCTTGACCGCATGCTCAATGCTCGACTACATTCACTCGCTTCCTTGACCAGAGCAGCGCCTGTCTTGGGCAGAACAGCGCGCCTTCTTGGCCGAAACGGACCCCCATCAGGGGCCTGGACGCTGGGCACGCTTGGCCGCGTCTTGGCCAGAGCAGCGCCTTTGAGTACGCTTGGCCGCATGAGGACGCTTGGTCGCCTGCTCAGTCAAAAGCAGACCATTCTTCTGACAAATGCTCTAATCTGCTCAACTCTTGTCATAAACAGTCGAGCGTCTCCAGAGGCACTGCTCTGACCAGAAAGGGCGTCCGTTCACGATGAAAAGCGTGCTTAAAACGCTGTGCATGTCGGTATGAAGCCCCGGTTCAGAACCTGTCCAAACCGTTGCTCATGCCGCCTTCTGAACGGCGGCCCGACTGCTGATGGAGGCCCGCTGAAAGAACGTCCTGCCCGGTCACGCAGCCGCCGTCACTGCCTGAACCCTGCCACCTGAGCCTCGCCGCCCGAACCCTGCCACCCAAACC
>JANXWI010000097.1 GCA_025351205.1 Deinococcus sp. | reverse complement strand
GCTCGACAGGGCCGGCGACGCCTTCGTGGACGCCTGGAGCAGGCGGATCATGGCCTCTGCCAACTGGAAGACCGGGAGCGCCATCGTGGTGACCTTTGACGAGGGCAGTGGCGGCGACACGCTGGGCGGCGGCGGACGCATCGCGACCATCGTGGTCACGCCCGGTGGGCCGCGCGGCGTGGTGAGCAAGGTGGCCTACAACCACTATTCGCTGCTCAGGACGCTTGAAGAAGGCTTCGGACTGCCTCTTCTGCGAGGGGCAACAACGGCTGCGCCCATGACCGATCTGTTCTGGGGAACCGGTAAGTAGGAATGAGGGCGGGTTGACCGGATCGCCCGTTCACTCCGCTACCCCGCAATGCCCCTAGAGCATTTGTCCAAATTCCGCTGACGAAATAACAGCCTTTCGTCAGCTCCATTCTCCCAAATCCTCGATTAAATTCACTCCTTCCAGTCGGTCAAAAAGAGAAAGCCTTTTTGACAAATGCTCCATACCACAGGAGGCGAGGGGTTGATCTCACGACAGTCAATACATAAAAAGGGCCTGAATCTCTCGACCCAGGCCCTTCTGTGTACCAATCTGCCTTAACTGCGGCGTCCACCGCCGAACAGCTGGAGCAGGAACAGGAACATGTTGATGAAGTCCAGGTACAGCTGCAACGCGCCGTAGATAGCGCCCTTCTCAGCGGCCTCACCGTTCACGCCGCTCAGGGCCATCTGGCGCAGGCGGTTGGTGTCGTAGGCGGTCAGGGCGGCGAACAGCACCACGCCGATAATGCTGATGATCAGGCTCAGTGGACCGCTCACCACGAAGATGTTGACGATCATGGCGACCACCAGGCCAATAAGGGCGTACATCAGGAAGCTGCCCATGGCCGACAGGTTGCGCTTGGTGAAGTAGCCGTAGGCGCTCATGGCCCCGAAGGTCACGGCGCTGGTGGCGAACGCCGCCGTCACATCGGCACCCCTGAACTGCTGCAAGATCAGGCTGAAGGTGACGCCCGTGATGGCGGCGTACACCATGAACAGCACGCCCGCCACCAGGCTGTTGACCCGCTGGATGGCAAAGCTGAGAAACATCACCACGCCGAACTGGGCGATAAACAGAATGAAAATATTTCCGCGAGCGAAGTCCAGGGCATTCTGGTTGGAGCTGGTGAGGTAGGCGATGATGGCGGTCAGGACCAGACCAGCCGTCATCCAGGAGTAGGTACGGCCCATGAAACTGCGAACAACCGATTCATTCGCCACCGTATTTGGAGCGTAGGAGTTCATGGCAACAGTGTACAGCGCGGGCGGCTGAACATTCTGTGCTTCGCCTCATTCGGGGCCGAACGATTCTTTACCTTCATGAAACGCCAACTTGCGCGCGGGCGACCCGTTCAACCCTTCAGCAGCAGCGCCAGCGGGAAATAGGCCAGCAGCTCGGCCAGCAGCAGCTTTTTACCTCTGACGGTGAACACCTCGCCGGTCAGGGCGTTGCGGTAGCGGCCCGCTCCCGGCAACGTCAGCTCGCGTTTGCCCCAGGCGGCGCCCAGCGCCCAGGGCTGCTTCTCACGGGTCAGGGTGCAGCTCAGACGCGGCGCGGCGACCACGGCCACCTGTCTGCCGTGCGTGCGAGAATAGGCCAGCAGAAACTTTCCGGCGTCTATGGGCTGATAGTCACCACTCTTAAACAGCTGCGGCGCTGCCCGGCGTGCCTGGAGGGCGGCCCAGGTGGTCAGCAGCTTCACGTCTCCGTCTTCGTAGCGGGCCAGCACACTCTGGGCCAGCGCCAGCGGGTCGGTACCGTACCCGGCCTCCAGCGCCGTGAGCCGCCTGCTCAGCCCCGCGTAATCGACGGGGCGGCGGTTGTCGGGGTCCACCAGCGACTGGTTCCAGAGTTCCGCGCCCTGGTAGGTGTCGGGCACGCCGGGCGCGGTCAGGCGCACCAATGCCGTACTCAGGCCGTTCTGAGCGCCGTAGGGTGAGACACGCCCATGAAGCTCCTGCATGCTGCCGACAAACTCGTCTGAGGCGAGCAGGCCACCGATAAAACTGGCCAGATGCTCCTCGTAGGCCGCGTTCGGGGTGGCCCAGGTGGTCAGCTGCTTGGCCTCACGGGCCGACTTGTGGGCGCAGGCGATCAGCCGGGACTGAAACTCCTGGCGGGCCGCCCCGCTGTGCATGCCCTCCAGCGGCCAGGCCCCCAGCATGGTCTGGAACAGGGCGTAGCCGTCACCGAAACTCGGCCAGCGTTGCGGCCCCCGCGTGACCTGCCCTCCTTCGGTCAGTTCGTACTTCTCGAAGGGACGACTCAGGCGCGACCAGACGCTCAGGTAGGCCGCCCAGGTCTGAGGCATCTCGCTCAGGACCGCGATTCTGGCCCGCGTGTCCTCGCCGCGCTTGGTGTCGTGGGTGCTGGTGCTCAGCATGGCGTGGGGCCAATTCGCGGCGCGCGCCTTTGCCTGGGCGTGAAAGGTGGCCGGCGGCGTGCCGTACAGCGCCGGGTCGCCGCCCACCTCGTTCAGGGTCAGCAGCCGCACGTAGCGGTAAAAGGCAGTGTCTTCGGCCCCCTTGGCGGTCACCGGGCCGGTCAGCTGCTGAAACCTGAGCGTGAACTCGCCGTAAGCCTGAGCGCTCAGGGCGTCCTGGGCAGCGATGGTCAGCACCTCGTGCAGAAAATCGAAGACCGTGGGGTCGAGGTCGCGGTTGAGCCTCCGGGCGTCGGCAATCGCCCGCCCGATCTTGGCGTCGTCTCCAGTTTCACGCTGTCCGTCCTGACGCAGATAGGTGCGGTACACCGGAAAGCTGGCGATCACCTCGCGCAGCGCCGCGCGCAGGGTGCTGAGCGTGAAGTCGCTCCAGCGGGGATCGCGTTCGGCCAGCCGTTCCAGCCGCTCGGCCAGCCCCGACAGCTCCGAGGCCAGGCTGCCGCGCAGAATCAGCTCCTTGGTGCCCAGCAGCGTCTCGCCGTAGCTCAGACGGTCTCCGGTGAAGCGGCGATAGATGGCCGTCATCTCGTCCTCGTGCGCGCCCGACACGAAGGTGCCGCCCAGCTGCGCCAGAAA
>JANXWI010000071.1 GCA_025351205.1 Deinococcus sp. | reverse complement strand
GGCGAACCACCCTTGGACCGACGGCTGACCAAGCAGTTCGCCCACCAATCCGATGGTCATCAGCTCGGCGTAGCTGGCTTTCTGATGCGGCTCTTCTGGGAGGAAACACAGGCCGCTGTGTACAGCGGCCTTGAGATCATCATCGACGTACACGTAGATCAGCGTGAAGAGGTCAGTCACAGTATCCTGGTGCAGCGGAAGTTCTTTGGTAGGCATACCTCAGCTTCCGCTTTTTCTTGCCCCATGCAAACCCCTGGCACCCGAGGTTGATACTTACTGAAACAGGTGAGTGAGCGCAGCCCGATGTAGACAACTAAAGTTACCGGAACCGCATTGATCTCAGCGCACACGTGCCAACAGCGAAAAAGAGCGATCATGGCTCCTCTTTGAACTGACTGGCTCAAATATTTTGGCACCAGCCTGAGTGTGTGGAAGGACGGCTTCCAGGGGCGGTACGGCGCTTTGATAGAGTGTCTGCCATGACGCCTGAAGACCAGCTGAAGACACCTTTGGCTCACCTCCAACAACGCGGGCTGAACCACCGCCAACGTCTTCAGACCATCGCCAGAAGGCATGTTGGCGGCGCCGCTCTGGAACAGACCGCAGCTGTGGAAGGGATCATCGCTGCTGGACGCGAGCAACTTGAGATCGCCGACGCCCTGCGCGAGGTGATGGCCCTCACCCTCCATGAGGTCCGGGCCGCCAGCCTGGAGCAGATCCAGACGGCGGCTCCTCAACACACCACCATGCTCCGGGAGATGATTCAGGCTGGGCGGGATCAGCTCGATGTGGCCGCGCTGCTGCAAGACGTCATCAACCAAGCGTTGGAGCGCGTCACCAAGATTCCGCCCGAAGAAGTCAACCTCAACACGTTACGTCAGATTCAACGCCAGGTTCACGAACAGATTGGGGCGCTGGAACACTTCATCAGGGTCGTACGGCAGCACGTCTCCTCCGCAGAAGACATCGCTCAGCTGGGACAGCTGGGCGATACCCTGCACGGTCGCCTCAACCACCTCCAACATGTCGAAGCGGTGGACAAGCTCATCGCCTTTGAACAGGTCAGCGAGTCCGCGCTTATCCGCATCATGACGGTCGAGAACGCCCAGCCCGCCGACCGCATCGCCGCCCTGAAACAGCTCATCGCCACAGCACAAGAGCAACTCGCGGTTCTGGAAGGTGGCCGCCACCCGTGAGTTCAACGTCTGCATGCTTCCCAGGGTTCACAGCGTCGGCGGTTCAGGCCCTTTTTCGTGCCTATTGCTGATGTTCCACGGGCCGCTCCCGCAGCGTGGCCATCAACCCCTCCACCTTGCTCAGCAAGGCATCCTGCCTCGGGTGATACGCCGGGACTGCGCTGCACTGCCGCTGCCACTCGGCCAGATGCTCCCGCGCTCCGGCATCGTTGTGCTGATCCGCGAGTGCCATGGCCTGGGCAAACGTTTCTGCGATCATGCGGGGCGAAGCCATAGACCAGAATAGAAAAGTGACCTGATTTGAAGGTGTGGCCTCTTTTAAGAGTGAGATCATCGTTACTCGCTTGTTGACTGAAAAACTTCTTCTGTTCTGCACTGCGGAGGCAGGACACGACTCTGAAGTCCCACATCGCTTAGGGATAGACGCTGTCCTGCACGCATTTTCAAGTGACCCCGACAGACGGTGTTCGGAGGTGGGCTGGGGCATCTTCCCTGTCCAGCTAAAGAAAAGGTTTCCAGGGTACGGGTGGAAAGGCCGGTAAACACGATGTTTTTCCTCTCTGGAACCGATACTTTCAGCTGGAACAATTGTAAGCCAAGTTCCTAACGAACTCAAATTCTGGGAGCGTATCTCGGTCCCGATATGGCTTTACCAAAACTATAGAAGTGGGGAGTTAAAGTGAAATATCAGGGTCAAAATCTACCACTGGGTCGAGACGCTGAACTCATGCAGGCCGGAGGACACCATATGGCACAAGAAGCTGCGAACCACCACAAGCAAGCCGCCGAGCATCACCGTCAAGCTGCTGAGCACCACGAGCAGGCGTCGGCGCACCACACAGCGGGCGAGTCCGACCACGCTGCCCACCACGCGTCGGTGGCCCACAGCCACACCGTGCACGCCACCCACCACGCCACTGAAGCCGTCCACGCCCACACCAAGGAGCACGGCAGCAAGCACTGAGCCGCGCTGCATCGTTGCCGCCAGTGGTTATCCCTGCAATGCAGGGATAACCACTGGCGGTTTCACCTGACCTGCTCAATTCCTGGCACCATAGTTCTTTTTATCGTTTTCCCAAAGTAGGCAGGATGCCCATATGCCCGAAGAATACGAGAATCTGGCCGAGTCGGCGCAGGACACCATCAATGAGCGTCGCCGGGAAGCCCAGACTGAGGGGGGGCGCCCTGCCTGGCTTGAGGCGCTGGCGGTTTCGACCGCCCTCTTTGCGGTGCTGGCCGCGTTCGCTTCTCTCAAGGCCGGTGACAGCGCCAACGAAGCGCTGTACCGCGCCAACCAGGCGGTGCTGCAACAAACCCAGGCGGTGGACACCTGGAGCCAGTTTCAGGCCGACAGCATCAAGAAATACCAGGCCCAGAGCCTGATCACGCTGCTGCCTCACGTGGGCGGCAGCACCGCCGAGGTGGCGGCGGCCCAGAAGCAGGTGGCGTCCAGGCAGAAGACCCAGGACGCCCTGCTGGTGGAGGCCAAGCAGCGGGACGCCGAGACGGCCAAACTGTCCAAGGAATCCGAAGGGCTGCTGACGAGGCACACCAAATACGCGCTGAGTGTCACGCTGTTTCAGGTCGCTATTGGTCTGGCGGCCATCGCCACCCTGTTGCGCCGTCGCCCGTTGTGGTGGCTGAGCCTGGGAGTGGGCGCGGGGGCCGTGGCCGCGCTGGTGGTGGGCCTGCTGTAGCCAGAGGAGGTCGACAGTGTCCTGAGCATCCCCGTCTGTTGCCTTGTTCCCTGGAGCCTGTATGCCTACTTCTTCCACCGAATCCCTGTGGCCCGCCCGCCTGGCCATTCTGACGATCATCGCGCTCCAGGTGATCTTGAACGAGCGGCTCACCGCCGGACCCAACTGGCTGCTCCCTGGCCTGGAAGCGGCGCTGTTGCTGCCCATCTCGGTGGTCCGTCAGGCCCACCACAGGCGCGAGACCCTGAGGCCGGCGGCCGCCGCCAGCAGTCCTGCCGAGCTGGGACAAGGCTATCTGCCGTCTCACGGGGCGATGCGGACGCTGGCACTGGCGCTGATCGCCTTTCTGAACCTCGCCAACCTGTCGTCGCTGCTGCTGCTGGTGCAGGCCCTGCTGCACGGCAGCAAGGCCTCTGGACGGCTGCTGCTGATCAACGCGCTGAACATCTGGATCACCAACATCATCGTCTACGCGCTGTGGTACTGGGAACTCGACCGGGGCGGTCCACTGAAACGCCAGAGTGGGGAGGCGCGCCCCCCTGATCTGCTGTTTCCACAGATGACCGATGACAAGCTGTCGCGCGGCTGGCGGCCCACGTTCATCGACTACCTGTTCGTTTCGTTCACCAGCGCCACCGCCTTCTCGCCCACCGACACCCTGCCGCTGACCCCAAACGCCAAGGTACTGATGATGATCCAGGCCGCCACCTCACTGCTTACCCTGGCCCTGGTCGCCAGCCGCGCCGTCAATATTCTGGCGTGAAGAACAGGCAAATGAAGGTGGGCCCCCGCCTGCACTGGCTGGAGGTCTGCTCGTTCACGCCCGTTCTGAAAGGAGCAGACCCCGCCCTGATCGGGGAGGCGTATCCTGCAAGCGTCGTTCACAGAAGCCGGATGTTTTTGTGCCTGTTCCAGTTCGCTGCCGGGCAGCCTGACTGACGAGCACGTGGTCAGCCTCCACCAACCAGGAGTCCCCAGAGACCTGCCCCAAAGGGGCAGGCCACGTACAGGAGGTCCGCAGATGAACATCGTGCGTCATGTGGTTCCGCTGCTGGTGCTCGGCGTCAGCCTCACGGCCTGCTCTTCACCCCCCACTCCGGCTGGAGCAGACCTGACCTCGCTCGGGTCCGACCCCCCGGAACTGAGCGCACAGGCCCTGACCTGCCGCCTGCCCAACCTGTACGTGGCCGAGCGGGGAGCCTCCACCGTCGCCGCGTTCGATGCCCACTCTACTGGTGAGGTCCGCCCGCTGCTCACCCTCCATGGGCCGCACACCCAGCTGAGCGACGTCTGGGGCGTCGCCTTCGACGCCACGGGCGCGCTGCACACCCAGAATTTCATCGGAAACGGATACCTGAACATCTTCGCCCCCGACGCCGCAGGGGACGCCCACCCCCGGCGCACCTCGCGGGTCGGGCCGGACGCCCGCACGGTCGCGTTGGACGCCCAGGGCTACGTTTACGTCGCTACCAGTCAGAGCACTCAGCAGATCAGGGTCTACAGCCCGGGCAGCCAAGGAGACCCGGCCAGGGACTTCAATGTTGTCCCCGTCCGGAACATTGAGCTGCCCAACCCCTACGCGCTCGGTTTCACGCCCAGCAACCTGAGCGTCGACGGCAGCGGCCACCTGCTGGTGGCCGCCCAGGGTGCCCAGGGAAACGCGGTGCTGGTGTATCAGGGCGGCGCCTCCGGTGACCCGCAGCCCATCCGCATCCTGACCGGGTCCAGCACCCGCCTCGGGGCCACCCGGAGCGCCTACGGCTCGCCGTTCACAGTGACCTTCTCACCCCTGACCGGACGCCTGTACACCGCCGTCTCGGACGGGGCCAGCACCCGCATCAACGTCTTCCCGGGAGACGCCAGCGGGAACGTGGCCCCGCTGCGAACCATCGCGGGACCGGCCACCGGCCTAGCCGACCGGGTGGTGACCGGGCTGGCCGACGATCCCTGCCAGGGCAACATCTATGCGTTAAGCGCCGACAGCATCTTCGGGAAGAGCGGACAGGTGCTGGTTTTTGGGCGGCTGGCTGGCTCGTTCTCTTGCGATGGTCGCGACGCTGCACACGTAAAACATCGCTAATCTGGCTGATTGACTGCGATACCTTAGTCAGTTGATCGACATCGAGCACATCTAAAATAATATTGATGGTGGCAGTCT
>JANXWI010000059.1 GCA_025351205.1 Deinococcus sp. | reverse complement strand
CACGACCAAGGCCATGTACAGAAGACTGGTTGTCAGATTGAACCTGCGAAAGTCGATGGCTCAAGCCGGGCGATCACAACAACAGCTGAGGAGCCGGTGCAGCGTCAACCGATCTGACAGGGGTTCCCTTCCCCTCTACCCTCGTGGGAGAGTGGTACAGCGGCTTGCAGAAGGGCCTCGCGCCGCGAGGGGGTGAGGGGGCCACCCGGGCGACGTACTGCCTGCCACCCTCCTACCGCTCTTCCAGCCCCAGTTCGACCAGCCGCGTCACGAGCGCCTCGTAGCTCCAGCCCGCCGCCTCCCAGAGCTTGGGGTACATGCTGGTGGTGGTGAAGCCGGGCATGGTGTTGACCTCGTTCAGAAACAGCTGCCCAGCCGCGCCGTTTCTGCCTTCCACGTAGAAGAAGTCGATGCGCGCCAGCCCCGCACAGTCGAGCGCCGCGAAGGCCGCCAGCGCGTATGCCCGCACCTGCTCGGCCAGCTCCAGCGGCAGCTCGGCGGGAATATGCATGCTGGCCTCGCCTGCGGTGTACTTGGTCTGGTAGTCGTAAAAATCGGCATGAAAACGCAGTTCGCCCACCGGCGAGGCCACCGGCGCGTCGTTGCCCAGAATGCCCACCTCCAGTTCGCGGGGCCTGCCGGGCGTCATGGCTTCCAGAATCACCCGGCGGTCCAGGCTGAAGGCCAGGTCCAGGGCGGCGTCGAGTTCCATCTCGCTGCGCACCTTGCTGATGCCCACGCTGCTGCCCAGGTTGGCGGGTTTGACGAACAGCGGCAGCCCCAGTTCGGCGGCCATGTCGCGCACCGTGTCGGGGCTGTGCCGCCACTGCCTGCGGGTCGCCAGCCGGTACTCGACCTGCGGAATGCCCGCACTCGCCAGCACCAGCTTGGTCATCACCTTGTCCATGCTCACCGCGCTGCCCAGCACGCCCGACCCGACAAAGGGAATGCCCGCCAGTGTCAGCAGCCCCTGCACCGTGCCGTCTTCGCCGTTGGGGCCGTGCAGCAGCGGAAACACCAGATCGAAGCCCTGCACCCCGGCGGCCTGTTTAAGCAGGCTCTCGCCGCCGTGTTCGGCCCGGCCCGCCTCCAGAGCGCGGCTCGTTTCGCTGGGCGGCAGCCAGCGGCCCTGGCGGCTGATCACCAGCGGCGTCACCTCGAACTTGTCGGCGGGCAGCGCGGCCAGCACGCTCTTGGCGCTCATCAGGCTGACCTCGTGTTCCCCGGACTGCCCACCCGCGAGCAGCAGAATGCGTTTCTTCACGCCGGGCAGTATAGAGGTGAGGGCGGAACACGGGGCGATGGGCAGCGCAACAGGCGGCGCGGCAGCCTGCATCCCTCTCAATGGGGCGCTGCCGGATGGGGAAACCAGGAACGCCGACACCGCTCTTCAAATGACAGCATTATTTGCATATTTGTATACCGTTTGCTGCAAAATCTTCCATTGTATACCTTCGTCTGGAAAGCGTCTCGCAGCTCTCCTCTTTAAGCCGACATGACCCAGCCCAGGTTATGCCGCTCTGACTCTGCTTTCTGGCACGTTTCCCACGCTCTCGGCCCAATCAACTGCACTGTCCTTCCTGCACTGTTCTTCCTGCACTGTTGGTCCTGTACTGTTCTTCCTGTACCGTGCCTCGTTGATTATTCAGATGACTCTGTATATTCATACATTCTTCATACTTCCCACGCAGGACCGATTCGGGCATCATGTAGAGGGCAAAGTCTTGAGCTATCATTTGCCATCCGAACACCTGGACAGCTCCCAGACAGCGCCGTGCAGAAGACAAACCGATGCACGGCACCAACCGGGAAAAGGCGTGAGGGCAACGACAGAATTGCCCCCAGTACCACGGAAACTTCTGCCAAGGCAGGCCCGGTACGAGGGGAAGAGAGTGGCGAGACCAACACGGCTCAACACGAACAGGATTAGACCAGGAGGATTCATGAAGAAACTCGGACTTATCACCACCCTGCTGCTGCTGGGCAGCGCCGCCCTGGCCGCCTCACCCAAGGACACCCTGGTGATTCAGGAGGCCGCCGACATCCCCACCCTCGACCCCGGCGTGACCTACGACACCGCCTCGGGCCAGTTCACCGAGAACATCTACGAGACCCTCTGGACCTACAAAGGCAGCAGCCTGCGCGCCTTCGATCCGCTGTTGGCGACCTCTGTCCCGGCCTTCACCAACGGCGGCAAGACCCTGACCGTGGCTCTGCGCAAGGGCGTCAAGTTTCACAGCGGCAACCCCTTTACCTGCGCCGACGCCGAGTACAGCTTCCGGCGCAACCTGGTGACCAACAGCGGCGAGTCGGGCAACTGGTTTATCAGCGACTCGCTGCTGGGCACCCAGAGCAACGCCAAAGACGACACCAGCATCACCTTTGCCAAGATCACGGCAGCCGCCAAGTGCGACGCCGCCGGCAACCTGGTGTTCACCCTGCCCAAGGCCGATCCGGCCTTTCTGGCCAAGCTGGCCTTCACCGGCCAGAGCATTGTGGACATGAAGTACGCCATCGCCCAGGGCGAGTGGGCCGGTACCGAGGCCACCTGGAAGGACTGGGTGGGCAAGGACCTGACCGGCGGCGGCCTGGACAAGAAGCCCAGCGGCACCGGCGCGTACCAGCTGGTGAGCCGCGACGCCAACAGCATTCTGCTCAAGGCGTTCACCGGGTACTGGGGCGCCAAACCCGCCATCAGCAACATCATCTGGCAGAAGGTACCCGAGCAGGCCACCCGTTACCAGAGCTTTCTGCGCGGTGACGCCGACGTGATCGAGACCGGCCCCCGTGCCAGCGTGCAGGAGCAGTTGCAGGGCAAGCCCGGCCTGACCTTTATCGACAATCTGCCCAACACCGTGGCTACCGCCTTCTTCATGAACCAGAAGATCGCCGACCCGGCCCTGCTGGGCAGCGGCAAGCTCGATGGCAAGGGCATTCCGGCCAATTTCTTCAGCGATGTGAACGTGCGCCGCGCCTTCGCCTACAGCTTCGACTACGCCGGATACATCAAGGACGTGCAGCAGGGCAAGGGCAAGCAGCGCACCATGCTGCTGCCCGACACCTTCCCCGGCTACGCGCCGAACGTCAAGACCTACAGCTACAACCCCACGCAGGCCACGGCCTACTTCAAGCGGGCCTTCCAGGGCAACGTCTGGAAGAACGGCTTTACGCTCAACACCAACTACCGTGCCGGTGCGGCAGCAGCCCAGACCGCAATGGAAATTCTGAAGAAGAACGTCGAGGCGCTGAACCCCAAGTTCAGGATCAACATCAACGCCAAGCAGTGGTCGCAGATGCTCACCGACTCCAAGAACGGTAAGGAAGCCATGATCATCCTGGGCTGGGCACCCGACTACGCCGACGCCGACAACTTCATGTACACCTTCTATTCCAGCCAGGGATATTACTTCCCCCGCAGCAACTTCAAGGACGCCAGCGTGGACAAGGCGCTCGATCAGGCCCGCGTGACCGTGGACCCGGCGGCCCGCAACAAGCTGTACGCCCAGGTCGCCCAGCGCGCCTACGAGCAGACCCCCTACATGCTCGTTCCCGCCGGAATCGCCTTCACCATCGTGCGAGACAACCTGAAGGGCGTGAGTGCGGCAACGTACAACCCGATGAGAAGCGACGCCACCACCGGCGTGCTCTGGAAGACGCTCAGCAAGAACTGATCTTCAGCTTCTGAGCAGTGAGGCGCACAGTCGCCTGAACCGGGCGGGATGAGGCTGCATTCTGGCCTCCCCCGCCCGCTTTCATTCCGACCCCTTTTCACTGCACATAACTTCACTGCACATAAACCGAGATGCAGGGCCGCCGCCTATCTCTGAGCGGCGTTGTGCCGTACCTTATGGAGAATCATGCTGACCTTTACCCTCCGCCGCCTGATCCAGATTCCGATTGTCATGCTGGTGCTGTCGATCATGATCGTGGGCCTGACCCAGCTCCTGTCGCCTACCGCCCGCGCATCTGGATACATCCGCAGTGAGCAGCAGGCCGCCCAGATCGACAAGATCATCAAAGAAAAGGGCTTCGACCAGCCGTTTCCGGTGCAGTATGGCCGCTGGCTGAGCAGCACCTTCCAGGGTGACCTGGGCTTTTCCAAGACCAGCAGCAAACCGGTGCTCGACACCATCAGAGAGCGGCTGCCCGCCACGCTGGAACTCGCCATTCTGGCGGCCATTCCCATCATCCTGATCGGGGTGTGGTTCGGCACGCTCTCGGCGCTGCACAAGGACAGACTGCTCGACCAGATCATGCGGGTGTTCACCGTGCTGGGCTACAGCCTGCCGACCTTCGTGCTGGGCATCCTGATGCTCAAGGTGTTTTACGGCACGCTGGGCTGGGCACCCGGGCCGGGGCAGCTCGACACCATCAACCAGTTCACGGTGCTGGACCCCAGCTTCCGGCGCTATACCGGCATGCTGACCATCGACGGGCTGCTCAACGGCAAACCCGCCATCACGCTTGACGTGCTGCGCCATCTGGTGCTGCCGGTGCTTACGCTGACCATCGTATCAAGCGCCAGCATCATCAAGATCATGCGCGCGCAGATGCTCGAAGCCCTGACCAGCGACTACGTCCGCACCGCCCGCAGCAAGGGCCTGCCCGAGAGCCGCGTGACCGGCAAGCACGCCCGCCGCAACGCGCTGCTGCCGGTGGTCACGCTCAGCGGCTTTACGCTGATCGGCCTGCTGGGCGGCAGCATCATCACCGAGACCATCTTCGCCTATCCGGGCGTGGGGCAGTGGGCCGCCGGGGCCGCTGGAAACTTTGATGTGCCCGCCGTGCTGGGCTTTGGTCTGATGACCGCCATCGTGGTGGTGCTCATCAGTACCGCCACCGACATCCTGTACGGCGTGGTTGACCCGCGAGTGAGGTTCGACTGATGACGGCCATTCCCAGCGCTCAGGTGACGCCCAGCCGTTTTCAGGGCTTCTGGAAGTCGCGGCCCGTCGCCAAACTGAGGCGCAACAAACTGGCCGTGGCCGGGCTGCTCATCACGCTGCTATTCATGTTGCTGGCGATTTTTGCGCCGCTGATCGCCAAACCGGCGGGCAACTGCCTGCGCGACCTGAACATGACCTCCCCGAATCAGGTGTACAACCCGCTCGGAGCGCCCTTCTGGAAGGCCATTTTCGTGCCGCCCGCCAGCTGCTACCAGACCCAGCGCGACAGCTTCTCGCCCATTCCGGTGCCGCCCAACAGTGAGGCCTATTTCGGCACCAGCAACGGCTACGACATTTTCTACGGCCTGGTCTGGGGAACGCGCACCATGCTCAAGCTGGGACTGGTGATCGTGGGCATCACGCTGGTCGTGGGCATGGTCGTCGGCTCCATCAGCGGCTACTACGGCGGCTGGATCGACAACCTCATCCAGCGTTTCATCGACATCATCTTCTCGTTTCCCGGCATCATCCTGAATGTGGTGCTGATCACCATTTTGACCCGCAGCATCGGAACCATCGTGCTGGCGTTCACCGTTACGGGCTGGGCCAGTTATGCCCGCCTCATTCGCGGCGAGGTGCTGCGAACCCGCAAACTGGAGTATGTAGACGGGGCACGGAGCCTGGGGGCCAACGACTGGCGCATGATCAGCAAGCATGTGATTCCCAACAGCATCACGCCCATGCTGACCACCGCCATCCTCGACCTGGGGACCATTCCGCTCAGCATCGCCGCCCTGTCCTTCCTGGGCATCGGGCTGCCCGACGGCTACACCGACTGGGGCCAGATCATGAACTATGCCCGCAGTTGGCTCGACGGGCCGTACTGGTACGTCACGGTGTTTCCGGCGGGCTTCATCATCCTGTTTTCGCTGGGCTGGAACCTGTTCGGAGACGCGGTGCGCGACGCCTTCGATCCGCGCACGAGGTAACTTCTCAGGCCACGACCACTCCCCTGTTCCAAGCGCCGCCCACAACTGGAGCGGCGCTTGCTTTTACCCCCGTCAGGGGGCGTCAGGACACATCCGGCCCCCATCCGGCAGGCGCACACTGTGCTGAATATGACGCGCCCTCACACCCGGCTGGCCGCGCTGACGGCCCCCAGATTCTTCGTTCTGGTGGCCCTCACCCTCTCCGCCACCTCCTGCACGCTGGCCGCCGGAAGTGTTCACAGCAAGAGCGGCGGCAGTCTGCCCTACGGCACGGCTGCGCCCTCGGGCAGCTCGGCGGCCCAGCGGCTGTTCGAGCAGGTCAATACCCTGGTGACCCGCCAGTACGGTGGCCTGAGCACCGTGGACCGCGCGCAGCTGGCCCGTGACTATCAGGTGAAACTCGACGCCGCCTGCCTTCCCACGGGCGCGGAGTGCAGCCGCGAGGTGGCCTACCCGTTGATCGAGGCCGAGATCGACGCTTTAAAAGACGAACACAGCTTTTTCGAGCGGCCCGACGAGTACAAGACCTTCGTGGCCGAGGCGACAGGGGGCAGCCGTTTGCAGTTCGGGGTGCGGCTGGCGCAGCTCGACGGGCAGTCGCGGGTGGTCACGGCGGTCATTGCCGGGAGCGCCGCCGCCGAGGCCGACCTGCGGCGCGGCGACGTGCTCAGAACCCTGAACGACCAGCCATACACCTACGACGCGCTCAAAAAGGCCCGTGAAGACGGCGTGGCCATCAGGTTGGGCGTTCAGCGAGGCGCGGCCCAGCTGAGCGTGACCATCACCTCGCGCGACAGCAGCACCCGCGACCTGCCCCGGCTGAGCAGGGTCGGCAAGGTCGATGTGATTGCCATTCCCACCTTCCTGGCGGGCGGCGGCGTGGCCGACAGGGTCCACGAACTGGTGGCCCAGGCCATCCGCGACAAGGCCAGCGGCATCGTGGTCGATCTGCGCGGCAACGGCGGCGGCAACCTCTTCGAGTGCGACGAGGCCGCCAGCGCCTTCGTACCCAACTTTGCCCGCCTGAGCCGCAGTGAAGAGGGCGACAGCCGCACGATGGTCAGCATGGGCAGCCGCCTGGAAGATGGTCAGCGCAGCGACTCGGTGGCGGTTCCGGCCTTCTGGACCGGCCCCATGAGCGTGGTGGTGGACAAGAACAGCGCGTCTTGCAGCGAGTTTTTTGCCTTCGAGATCCAGTACGCCCGGCGCGGCAAGATCGTGGGTGAGGCGACTGCCGGGGTGGGCAACACCGCCACCCAGGTGTTTCCGCTCAGAGACCCGCAGGGAGACGCGGCGCTGCAACTGACGGTCATTAATTACATCAAGCCCGACGGCACGCCTTACCCCACCAGCGTGAAGCCCGACGTGCCCGGCCAGGACGACATCCAGAAGCTGACCCAGGGCGAGGACGTGCTGCTCACGGCGGCCATCGGGGCGCTGCTGGACGCGCCGCGCGCCGTATCGCCGGGGGCCAACCAGCCTCCGCAGCCGGGCGAGTCGGGCGGCGTTCAGAACAGGTAGAAAAGCGGACAACCGGTCAAGGGAATAGTGGGTCAGGCTTTTCGGGAGGCTCGGCCCGCTTCCCCCTCACCCCCTCCGCAAGCGGCTGTACCAGTCGCTGCGCGAGGCCCCTCTCCCACAGGGGTAGAGGGGAACAGAAACCACAACGCTGGCTCCTGTGCCGCCGTCTCATCCATTCTGTGGACGCTACACTGCCCCGGTGATCGTGACCATAGATGGCGTGGCCGCCAGCGGCAAGTCGAGCGTGGCGTCGGGTGTGGCCCGCGCCCTGAACATTCCGTACCTGAGCAGCGGTCTGCTGTACCGCGCCGCCGCCTGGGTCGCCCTGGACAATGGGCTGCGTCTGCAAGGCCCGCAGGCCGAACAGCTCCTGCTTACCCTGTTGCGCGACTGGGAAGCAGCGGGCCAGGGCCTGAGGTTGCGTCCGGACGCGGCGGGCAATCAGGTCTGGCAGGGCGGGCGCGACCTGACGGCGCTGCTGCACACCGCTCAGGTCGATGCCCAGGTGAGCGCGGCGGCCACCCTGCCTGGGCTGCGCTCGTGGGTCAATGCGCAGCTGCGTGCCCTGAGACCCCCCTTTCTGGCCGAGGGGCGCGACATGGGCAGCACGGTCTTTCCGCAGGCCGAACACAAATTTTACCTGTACGCCAGCCCCCGCGTGCGGGCCGAGCGACGGGTGCTGGAGCGCGAGCAGGACCTGGAAAGCGTCGAGGCTGCGCTGCGGCTGCGCGACGAACGAGACGCCCGCCAGTCGGCCCCCGCCCCGGACGCCATCCACATCGACACGGGCAGCGGGACCCTGGAAGAGATTATTGCCCAGGTGATGGCGCGGTTGCCGAAGCGGTAACCGGGGGCCGCCTGATACGGTTTTGCTCCAATTCCAGGGAAGGGCGGTAACTGCGCCGGATTCCCGTCTTGGGCAGAACAGCGCCGTTGACGACGCCTGCCCGCTTCTTGGGCAGAACGGACGCGCTTAAGCACGCCTGCCCGCTTCCACCTCCGCCAAACCGTACTTTTTGACACTCGCTTCTTGGGCAGAACGGACCCCCATCAGGGGCCTGCCCGCTCCGCTCGCCACAACTCCTGGAGTTTTGTTCAATTCCGTATGACCTACACTGGGCCGGTATGCGCTCTCAAGGTCCCTCCGCCCACCGTCCCGCCGCCCTGGTCTTTATTCTCATCACCCTCCTGATCGACGTGATGGGCCTGGGCCTGATCATTCCGGTGTTTCCCAACCTGATCAAGCAGCTCTCCGGTTCGGCCACCGCCGGGGCGCAGCTGCTGGGCGTGTTCACGGCCATCTACGCGGTGATGCAGTTTGTTTTTGCGCCGATTCTGGGTGCCCTGAGTGACCGGTATGGGAGGCGTCCGGTGCTGCTGCTCAGCCTCCTGGGCGTGGGCCTGGACTACCTGCTGATGTACGTGGCCCCCAACCTGGGCTGGCTGCTGCTGGGCCGCATTATTGCAGGCATCACCGGGGCCAGCGTCACGGTGGCCAACGCTTACGTGGCCGACGTGACTGCCCCAGGGGACCGTGCCCGCAACTTCGGGCTGCTGGGCGCGACCTTCGGGGTGGGCTTCATCCTGGGTCCGGCGCTGGGCGGGCTGCTGGGCAACATCGACCTGCGCCTGCCCTTCGCGTTTGCCGCCGGGCTGTCGCTGCTCAACGCTCTGTATGGCTATTTCGTGCTGCCCGAGTCGGTGACCGCCGAAATGCGGGGCCGGAAACTGGGCCGCGAGGTGCTCAACCCGCTGGCCCCGCTGCGCGACCTGGGGCGCTACCCTCTTGTTCGCAGCCTGACCGGAAGCTTCGTGCTGCTGGGGCTGGCCGGGCAGGTGATCTTCAGCACCTGGGTGCTGTTCACCGAGAGTACCCTCGGCTGGACCCCGGCCCAGAACGGCGTGGGGCTGGCGGTATATGGCCTGATCTCGGCCATCACGCAGGGGCTGCTGGTCGGCCCCGCCGTGCGGTGGCTGGGCGAACGCGGCGCAATTTTTACCGGCCTGATTCTGGGCACGGCGCAGTACGTGCTGCTGGGCGCGGCCAGAAGCGGCGCGGTGCTGTACGGCTCGATTGTGGTGGGCAGCCTGGGAGGCATCGCGGGGCCGGGCATCCAGGGCCTGATCAGCCGCACCGTCGATGACCGTGAGCAGGGCCGTATCCAGGGCGCGTTGACAAGCATGAACAGCCTGGTGGGCGTGGTGGGGCCGCTGCTCGCCACCTGGGTGTTCGCGTACTTCAACGGCGGCTCGGACCTGAAGATTCCGGGAGCAGCGTTCTACATGGCCGCCCTGTTCTCGCTGGCCGGAACCGTCGTGGCGGGCGTGGTGCTGCGCCGCATGCCGAACAGGGTGAAAGCAGACCCGCCTGAGAAAGCCGTCTGAGCAGACTGTATGAATGGGAAGGCCGACCCTTCCCGGTCAGCCGATGATCGAGCGGAAGCAGACGGTGAAGGTCTGCCCCGGCGTCAGGATCAGCAGCGGCAGGTTGACCGAGATGGCCCCGCCGCCCAGCTGCCCGGCGTCGCTGTCGGCGGCGAAGGTGGCGTAGCCGGTGCCGCCGGGCTGCACGATCCTGATGTCCTGACCCGCACCGTAGGCGGCGCTCCGGGCGCTGGTGTTGGCCGGAACGCCGTCGCTGAAGCTCAGCTTGGTGGTGTTGAGCGACCCGGTGTTGGTGGTCACGATGCAGTATTCCAGCACGTCGCCGGGCCTGCCGCTGCTGCTCACGCCCGGAGGGGTGCCCGCCGTGATGTTCTGCACCGTCTTGGTGGCGCTCAATCTGGCAACCGGCTTGGTACAGGCGTTGATGGCCCGCGCGTTGAAGCCGTGGTCGTCGGACGTGCCGCCGGGGCCAGCCGTGAACACCACGCTCACGCTCGCAATCTGGGTCACGCCCGCTGGCAGCGTCACGAAGCCGCGCAGCTTGGGATACGTGCCCTGATACGCGCCCCGGTTCAGCCAGCCCGCCGAGACCGTAGCGCCGTTCAGACCCACCAGCTGCGCCGCGCCGCCCAGACCCTCGTTGGAGGTGACGCGGGCGTACTCGGTGCCGTTGATCAGCAGCGACATGACAGACGCGTGTGAGGGTGCCGGGTTGCCGTTGTTGAACCACCAGTCCATGTCGATCACATAGGCGTCGCCGCCCCCCACGCCCTGACGGTAGGCGGCGGCGTTGGCGATCAGGCCCACGGGGTAGGTGTCGCTGCCGGTATCGCGGCTGCTGAAACCCGTGGTGTTGGGGGCCGAAAGCAGGTTCACGGGAGGGGCGCCGCTGGCACAGGCAGCGGGCGGCAGGGGCAGCGCCGTGACCGGGGCGGCGTCCGTGGAGCAGTGGGCCGCGTCACAGGCCGCGCCGCTGGCCTGAGCGCCGCCGTTAAAGGGGTCGTTGCCGCCGCCCACCGCCGCCGTGTTGGAAACCGTTCCAGTGGTGTCGGGCAGCACCGTGACCGCGAAGCTGATGGCGCTCACCCCACCCGCTGGCAGGCTGCCGGTGGCCGTGCAGCTCAGGGTCTGACCGCTGGTGGGGGAAGCGGCCACCGTTTCGTCGGCGTAGCTGCACGTCCAGGTCAGGCCGCCCGACACCACCTGGAAGCCCGCCTCGGGCACGATGCCCAGCGCGGCGGGCAGCACGTCGATCACCGTGACGGTGCCGCTGGTCGCCAGCCGGGTCACGCCGCTGGCCGCAGCCAGGTTGCTGACGCTCAGGGTGTAGGTGGCCTGCTGGCCCGCCGCCAGCGTGGCCGGGCTGTGGCTCTTGACGACGCTCAGAGACGGCCTGGCCTGCACGTTGTACGCCGCGCTGGTGGCCGCCGGATTGGTGCCCGCCGTGGTCTTCAGGTCGAGCGCGGCAATGCTGTTGGTGTACAGCCCTGCTGCCGGGGCCGTGACCGTCACGCTCACGGTGCAGCCGCCCACCGGAATGCTCAGCCCGCCGTTCAGCACCAGTTTGCTGTCTCCGGCAGTGGCCGTGACAAACGCGGCGTTGCCCTGGGTGGCCCCGCTGGCGGTCAGGCAGCTTCCCGCCAGGGCGGGCGTGCTGGCAATCACCATCTGGCCTGGAGTGCTGGGGAAAAAGTCGCTCAGGGCGCCCACCAGGTAGTACGGCGCGGTGTTGCTGTTGCCGATGCTCAGGGTCAGCGTGGTGCTGGCGGGCGCGCCCACGGCGCTGGTGGCCGCGAAGCTCTTGGTGATGGTCGGCCTGTCGGGCAGCACCCCGCAGCTGGCGATGTCGGTGATGCCCGCGTAGCTGGCCCCGCTGTTGGGGTCGCTCAGCACGCCTGTGGCCGGGTCGAGGGTGTACAGGCCGTTCTGAGTCGCAGTAACCGTGCTGCTCAGGTTGACGTAGTACTGCCCCGTGACCGGGTTGTAGCCCAGACCGTTAACCGTGACGGTGGCGTTGCTGAGCGCCGCGCCCGCCAGTCTGAGCGGCACCGGGCTGGAAAGCGCCCCGCTGGCCGCGTTGAGGGTGTAGAGCGTCAGGGTTCCGCCGGGTTCGGCCACCAGATAATCGCTGGTGCCGTTGGTGGCGATGTCGCCGTTGGTGCGGGGCGAGACCACGGCAACGCCGCCTGCCAGCAGTTCGTTGTACTTGCCGATCAGTGCGCCGCTGGCCGGGTTGATCTGCCCGATCACGGTTTTGCCGCCGCCCGTCGAGCTGTACAGCACGTACAGGTTACCGTTGGCCGCGAACGTCGCGCCGATGATGGCCGGGGCAGACGTGGCGATGGTCAGGGCAGGGTTGGTGTTGGTGGTTCCGGGAACCGGCAGGGTGCCCAGGCTGGCGCTGAAGGTTTTCGCCACCGGGTCGTAGAAGTACAGGTTGTTGGTTCCCTGATCGACGAAATATAGCCTGCCGCTGGCCGGATCGAGGGCCGCCGCGTTGGGCCTGGTGATGGCCGCCGGGGTCGCGGCCAGGGTGTTGTAGGTGCTGGCGTAGGGGTCGTAATACACCACCGAGCCGACCCCGCCCGACACCCGCGTGCCGTAGACGGTGGTGCAGGCGCTGCCTGCCTGGGCCGTGGTCAGACCGGCCAGAATCAACGCCAGGACGGTCAGAAGCAGTGTCCTGAGTTTCGGCACGCTCAGAGGCAGGTCAGACAGACCACCCCGCAGACGGCGCATCACGGCGTTCACTTCGGAATCCAGGTTCCGCCCACCTGCCAGAGCGTCAACCGAACTGACAGGGATTCTCATTCCCTCGCCTCTTGTGGGCCAGAGGTTTCGCGCAGCGAGAGGGTAAGGGGGAACCGGGCCGGGCATTCCAGAGACTCTGAGCAACTTTCCCCCATTGATCGGTAGACGCTGTGCCGGTTCCCTCATCACTTGCCGTCCCCCTTCCCCGTGGTTCCTGTCCCTGTCTTCCCGTCTGCCAGCGCCTCGTCGAGCAGCAGGTCGAGGCGCAGGTAAACCCCTTTGCGCGTACTCACGTTGCCGCTGACGCCGTCGAAGCCCAGGGGATTGTAGCCGAGCGTGACCCAGGTGCCCGGCAGCGCCCGCAGGCTGCCCTCCAGGCCCAGGCTGTAGGCGCTGTAGCTGCTGCTGGGCTGGAAGATGGCGCGCCCGGCCACGCCCACGCCCAGAAAGTCGTTGAAATAATAGGTGCCGCTCACCGAGGGCTGCACCGTCAGGCTGCCAGGGTCGCCCACCAGCATCCGGCCCGCCACCCCCGCCCGCAGCGACAGCCGTGCCTGGTGGTACTCGGCGTTGGCCTCCCCCACCACCTGCGGGGCCGCGCCGCCCAGCGCCCCGTCCTGGTAGCGCAGGTAGGCCAGACCCTGCCAGGGGCCAGCCCGCAGCGCTGTGGATGCGGCCAGACTGGTTCCGCTCTGATCTGAGGCGCTGCCCATGACCCGTGTGCCGTCCAGCGTCACGCTCCACTCGTCACTCAGCGAGTAACTCAGGCCCGACTTGAACACGGTGCGCAGCGCCCCGGAGGTGGTCGACACGTCCGCGCCCGCCGAGGCCACCAGCCGCTCGGCGGCGTAGCGCAGGCTGCCACCGGCATTCCAGTCGCCCGCCCCAGCAGCGAGGTTGTACAGGTAGCCGCCGCTCAGGTTCACGCTGAACTTGTCGCTCAGGGGCAGCGTGGTGTCTACACCGAAACGGGCGCGGTTGCCGCTGCCCGCCGAGTTGGGCAGGTCGTAGCCCACCGACAGGTTGGTGCCGCCCAGCTTGGTCTGGAGGCCAAAGCTGGCCTGCTGGCTGAGCGGAACGGTGGCGCCGTCTGAACTGGTCCCGCCCCAGTCCAGCACGTCGCGGGCGGTGAGCGTCACGTTCTGAGCGATCTGGACCTTCACGGCTGCCGTGGTCACCGGGTGCTGGGTGCCGGCCCCGATGGGCTGGGCGTGCTCCAGGCTCAGGTCGAGCCTGCCCGCCGTATAGCCCGCGCTGACCAGGGCGGCCAGCCCCTGCTGCGCCCCGAAGCCCGCCTGCACGCCAGCGCCCAGCCGCAGCGGCCCCAGCGTGTAGCGGCCCTGGAGGCTGACGAGACCGCCTGTCGTCCCGCTCGCAGGCGCGCTGTCTCCTGTCCCGGCCCCTGTCCCGGCCTGAACGGTCCCAGACTGAACGGTTCCAGACTGGACGGCGCTGCGCCCCAGCTGGTAGCTGCCGTCGGCGTACTGGGCGGCCAGCCGCACGCCGAACTGCTCGGTCACCCTGGCGTCAATGCTGGCGGTGGCGGCCACGCCCACGTCCACCGGATTCAGGCCCACGTACCCGACGTCCTGATAGCGCAGGCTGGCGGCGTAGCTCAGCCTCTCGGTTTGAGCATTCAGCGTGCCGTTGACCATCAGGCCGCCCGCATAGGCGGCGAGCAGGTCGCCGACGACGGCACTGGCAGAGTCGGGGCTGGCAGAGCTGTCTGACGCTGCCGAGGTCGCGCCGCTGGCGTAGCGGGCACGTACACCCACGCTCGTCACCCCGTCCATGCGCACGGCGGCGGCCCCCAGTCTCACATCGCCCAGCCTGCCGCTCAGCTGCGCCCCGAAGGCCAGCTGGCGGTTTCCATCCGGCGCGGTCACGCGGTACACCACCAGCAGCGACTGGACGTTGCCCGCTTCATCCAGCAGCGGCACGGCGCGGCTGAAGTACAGCACGCCCGCCACCGGGTCGAGGGTGTAGTCGCTGAAGGCGTTCAAGCGTTTCAGGGTCCGCGCCCCGCTCAAGCGGTCGGTGCTGACCAGATCGACACTCTGGCTGTCGGGCAGGACGTCCGGCTGTGAGAGCCTGAAGACGCGCGTGCCGTTGGAAGGCAGGGTTTCGGAAACCGTGCCGCCCGGCAGCGCCGCCACGAAGCCCGCCGCCTGTACCTGTCCAATCTGACCCGTACTTGCCTGACCTGTACCTGTCTGACCCGTGCCGCCGCGCGTGAAACCCGACAGCGCCGTGACGTTGCCGCCCACGTTGAACACGTCGATGGGCAGCGCCGCCTGACGGTACGAGACGCTGAAATCCGGGTGCTCGTACCTGAAGGCCAGCGGGTCCTGGCCCTGGAGCGGAATCTGCTCGCTGGAGCCGTCGCCGTAGCCGGGATAGCGCAGCAGCGGGTTGGCGCTGCCGGGCAGGCCCTGCGAGCTATCGAGCACCGGGACCAGACCGATTGTGGTATTGGGGCTGACCGGGGTATTGGGGCTGACTGGGGTATTGGGGCCGACTGGGGTGGCCGGGTCACTGGCGAGGGTGCCGTCGGGCCGCACCGTCTCGCTGACCTGACCCGCGCCGCCGCGCACCGCCGCTGCCGCCGCCACATACAGCTTGCCCGCGCCCAGCGGGG
>JANXWI010000041.1 GCA_025351205.1 Deinococcus sp. | reverse complement strand
AGACTCATGCGGTACGTCTGGGCGACAGATTCAGCCGACTGACCCTCCTCGACCGCTTTCACAACGAGTTCTCGGAGGTCTGAGCTGTACCTGCGTCCGTTGATCCAGGGTGTCATACCGCTATTATGACAAATGCTCTAGCGTCAACGCTTGGCGCGTCTGAACATCAATTAGTGCGGCACAGGACAGTTCCAGCCCTCGCTCGGAACGGCTGGTACAGCCGTTCCAGAAGGACCCCTGGACTGGGGTCCTTCTGCCGGACTTGCGGATGAAAGACGCGTCGATGGCCAGGATGAAGTCTTGGCCGATCGATCCCTGTTGCTGGGCCATCTTGACGACTCCCAGATGCAATTCAACACAGGCTGATCGTGGGGTTTCCTGGTGCATCCAGCGCCGGAACGTCCGCGCGGACATTCCGCTGTGCCGGGCGAGATTCTGGGCATTGACACGTCCCGGTAAGGCCAGCCAAACGCTCAGGACGATGGCCAGAAAACGCGACTGGGTGATTGTCAAAGACTGTTGGGCGAGAAAAGTCGATACCATGGGGACGAGACCGAGCAGCTGTTGTGGCTTCACACTTCAACAATCGCTCGGTATCGCTCGTTGATAGTGGGCTGGAATCATAACCGACATGCCTGAAATGAGGGTCGTCCGGGGCGTATCCCCGGACGTATGCCATCACCCTCACTCGACAGTTTCCGTTGCCTCAACCCCGCCTGTCCAGCTGCCCTGCAACTTGGTTTCGGGAATATCCGTCACCGCAAGTGGTATGAGACGCGCTCCGGGCGTCGCCAGTTGCTGCGCTGCGCCACCTGCGGGCAAGAATTTAGCGAGCTGAAAGGAACAGCCCTCTGGAACGTGAAGCTTGCCCATGAGCGGGTGGAGAGCATCGTGGAACACGTGACGCGCGGAAACAGCTTCAAAGAGACGGCTGAGCTGACTTCCACCCACCTCACCACCGTCTCCCGTCTGACCCGCATCACCGGTGAACACGCCGCGCGTGTTCACGACCACCTGGCCCAGAACCTGCACGTGACCAGCCTGGAGGCCGATGAGCGGCACGGTTTACGGTGTCGTGGGGCGCAAGGATCAACCATGCTGGGAGGCCACGGTCATCGACCCGAGATCGAAGTTCATCGTGCAGAACGGGCTGGGGGCAAGAACGACGGATCTGGCCCTGCGGTTGTTGTTCGGTGCCCGTTCCCGGCTGCATGACCCACATGGCGTCGTGCTGTTCACGGATGGATGGCGGCCTTACGAGTCGCTGTTCCCGCAGGTGTTTGGTCGACCCTACCAGCCCAAGCGTCAGGGGAGCCGTGGACGGCTCCCGAGGCTCCGGTACCGCATCCCCAGGACATCAGGGCACGTGCGGATCATCAAGATCTACCAGGGTAAGCGCGTGACGGACATCCGAATCGAGCGTGCCGCTGGTTCCCTGCGGCGCATCGATCAGGAGCTGGAGGCTTTGGGGTACACCACGCCAAACACTTCTGCCGTGGAGCGCCACAACGCAACGGCCCGACGGATGAATCCGCACCAGGTGCGCAGCAGCCTCGCATTCGCGAGGCTCCCTCACGTCCGTGAGACGGTCAGCGATCTGGTGGATGGTGTGTACAACTTTTGCCGGGTTCACCGGAGCCTACGGGTGAAGTTGGATGAACCAGTGGGGCGCTGTCAATAGGCGAAGCGCACACCGGCGATGGCCATCGGGATCACCGACGCGGTGTGGAGCGTACTGCGCCTGCTCCGCACCGTAGTATTGTCGACCCCATGTCGGTCATAGTTCCAGGTTACTACCCAGAAGTGCCTCCGGCACGTGACTCGCAACATTGAGGAAGCGGTGGTACTGCAGGAGGGTCGTCGTGGACAGGGCATCATGTACGCCACCCGGCTCCTCCAGGCCTTCCAGGACGCGCACCAGTTGCATCGTCGACTGAGCCGTGAGGAGATTACCCTGGAGGGGTACCGGGGTGCTGGGTCCGCCATCAAGGCCCGCATCGCCATACTGCTCAACCGCCCACCCTTGCAGAGCACGGTCAACGAGCGGCTGCGTAAGGGCTTCTACAAGCACCATCAGCGCGGCAGCCTGCTGAGATTCCTCGATGGTCCCAGCATTCCGCCGACGAATAACGCGGCGGAGCGAGACCTGCGCTCAGGGGTGACGGCCCGCAAGGTCTACCAGTGCAGCAGAACCCAGGGCGGTGCGGATGGCTACGCGATGGTCAAGAGCATCGTCGAAACTGCCAAACGACACCATCAGCATCCGCTCGACGTCCTGATCGGACTTCAGGCTCGCGCGGCTCCCCGCTGATTCCCCACGCGCTAATCACATACATCTGGAGGTGTTCTACAACAGGCAGCGGCGGCATTCGACGCTGGGCTACAAGACCCCGCTAGAATTCGAACAGCTCAGCAACCGCACAGCGGCGTAACTGGAAGTACGCAATACCGAGGCAAGCTCAATCAGGAATGAGCACAAGTTTGCCGCGCACCTCTCCGGCCTCAAGGAGTCTGTGGGCCTCCGCCGCCGAGCTGAGGGGCAGCCGGGCGGAGATCAGGGGCTGGAGGCGGCCTGTCGCCAGAAGTGAGAACACGACACCCAGGTCTTCACGAATCCAGTCCTGGTGACGCACCGGGTCGACGAAGAAAAAGCTGACGCCCCGTCCGTCCGGTCGAAGCTTGAGGATCGCCGCCCGCAGGAACGACAAGATCAGCGCACCCCGGCCCCCCCTGCTCACTGCCGGGCCAAAGCCGTACACGACCAACTGCGCACCAGGACGGAGCGCCGCGTAGGACCGTGAAAAGCTCATCCCACCTACCCCGTCAAAGGCGGCGTTCACGCCGACCCCGCTGAGTGTCCGCACCCGGCTGGGCACGTCTTCCAGCCGGTAGTCAAGCGCCGTCGCCCCATAGCTGCGCACCACGTCGAGCTTGCCTGCTGAGGCCGTGCCGTAGAGGGTCAACCCCGCATCCCGGCCCAGGTCGAGCAGGGCGGTGCCCACCCCGCCCGCCGCTGCCTGCACCAGCACCGATTGCCCGGCCTTCACCCGAGCCGCCCGGTGCAGCAATTGATGCGCGGTCACGTAGTTCAACGCCGCTGCTCCGGCCACCACCGGGTCGAGGCCGTCCGGGAGCGGGACGAGGTCGGCGGCGTTCACGTTGGCGTACCGGGTGTAGCCGCCCCTGGCCCCGATGGACGCCACGTGCGCGCCGATCTTCGTTCCCGTGACGCCCTCGCCCAGGGCCTCGACCTCTCCCACCACGTCGTAGCCCGGGGCGTACGGCTGCTTCGGACCGGGCACGTTTCCGAGCCGCATCATCACGTCCCCGTAACTGACGCCAGCGGCCAGCACCCGCAGGCGGACCTGGCCGGGGCCAGGCCCTTGCAGGGTGGAGGTGAGCGGCTGCAACACGACTGGCCCGCCGGGGCGAGTGATCACCATGCTCAGGTTCTGCACGCTCATCTGCGCATGCCCTGAGGCACAGATGTACCAGGCCCTCTGGTTGGTTCTGCGTCAATCGTCTTCATGTTCAACCCTCCAGTGGATCAAGATCCTCCACCATCCTCCGGGTGGGATCACGCTCTTATTGACAGTATCTGTCAATAAGAGCGTAGGCCAAATGGCAGGACCTGTCAATATGGACAACGCTCAAATGAGGGACGTCATTCTTCGCTAGATTGTGGGCATGGGGCGATGGGGACCAGACGCGCGTGGCCCGCTGGAACAGGCGGCGGTCGCACTGTGCCTCAAACATGGTTATGCACAGGTCACGGTGGTGGCCATCGCCCAGCGGGCCGGATTCAGCGAGCGCACGTTTTACCGTCATTTCGCCGACAAACCGGAGGTGCTGTTCGCGGGCTTTCAGTATTTTCACGACAACGTCGTGCATCTGGTCACCAGCGCGGCCACGTCTGCTGCGCCGATGGAGAGGGTCGCCGCCGCCTTCGAGCAGGCCGGTGCGGTCTTTCCGGAGAACGCTGAACAGCTCCGGCAGCGCCAGGGGGTCATCGACAGCACGCCTGAACTGCGGGCCCGTGAGCTGAGCAAGGTCGCCACCCTGACCGCCGCAGTCACTAGAGCGTTGCTTCAGCGTGGGGTCGCGGACCCGGCGGCCATGCTCTCGGCGGAGGCGGGCACGCTCGCCTTCAGGATCGCGTTTGCCACGTGGATCAACGCAACAAGTCAGGAGGATTGGCCCCGGCTCTTTCGGCAGACGCTCGACGACCTTGGCGTCGTGATCACCAGCGCCGTGTCACATGGGACGGTCTCGGTGAAGCGTCCGCGCGTTTCCATCTGAACGGGCAGCGATGTCTTGGAAGGCAGGTTGAGTGGCCATCCGCCTCGACTGGTACAAAGGTGGGAAGCGAAGATCTCCCAAACAGCATGATCTGCTTAACGTACAAAAATATCGAAATCGTGTCTTGTCCCCTTGCCACGTTCCGCCCAGACCCGGCCCAGGGTGGGCTTCAGGCCGAGTCGGTGTTCATCCATGCACCAGACTTCGATGCGTCTTCCAGTGCCTTGAACACGCGCTTCCACTGCCTGGACAGTTTCGGGATCAGCCGCAAGTTTGAGTTGCTGGACGTCAATCCCACGTTATAACCGATTGAGGCCACAACACGCTCAGCGGCGGATAAAGTTCGTCACCGTCCAAAAGGCCTCACCGTCCCGGATGCCCGGCCTGCGAAGACTGACACTGAGCCCCTGCGGGTGGCCGTCAGTCGCGTAGGTCGCCGCGACGTCCAGACACGCCGTCCGCTGCACCAAACTGAGGCTGGCCTGGATGCTGCTAAACAGTCCGGGCACGCTGGCGCTCAGGGCCAGCCGCGACGCTGGCTGGCCGTCATGGGGGACGGCCCTCAGGTGTCCCTGAGCATTCACCGTGATGTCTGTCCGCGTCAGCCCCTCAGGGACGTTGAAGACGTTGAGGGTGAAGTGGTAGGCGGGCAGGCCCGCCGCCCGCCAGCGGCGGCGGGCGGCCTGCAAATTCGCCAGCAGCGCGGCGGGCGAGAGCTGCTGGAAGCCCACGTCACAGCCCTGGGTGGACGGCGCCACCAGTGCCGTGGGCGCTCCGGCTCCGCCCGCAAGAACTGGGAACGCGCCCAGCCAGATGAGCGTTGACACAACACGGGCCAGCAGGACCACCAATGAGCGCGTCATCTCGCAACACTACCACCGGACGACTGCGGCAGGTAGACACCACGCCCCCAACGACAGGGCTACCGCAAAGTCGGGCGGCCCTCGGCTCCAGCTCAGAAACTTATGTGAGCCGACACGAATAACCTTGATTTCATCGTCAGACCTTCCTCGCCCAAATTCGCTGTCAACAGAATATTGACGGCGAAAATCATGGAGCGGCAAGCATGGCGTTATAGATTCCGGCCAGCAGATTGAGGTGGAGGTGGAATCTGCGCCGACGATAACGATAGACGCTCGCCAGACACCGGAAGATTTCGAGGCAGCGAATCACGTGTTCCACGGGCAGACGTTTGCGAAACAACGCCCGATTTTCTCGCTGCTGCTCGACGGTCAAGGGATGCTTTTTGGTTGCTTTGCGGGGGGTGCGCGAACACGCGTGTTCGCGCCAGAGACCCTGGTACGCCGCATCGGCGAACACTTCAGTCTCTGGGTAACTGGGTAAATAGTCTCTGGGTAAATAGTCTCTGGGTGAATCGCGGTTTCTGAATCCCGGAATAGCGTCAGATCATGGGTGGCCCCTTTGCCGGTAGCGACACACAGGATGGCGCGAGTGATGGCGTGGACCACCACCTGCGCTT
>JANXWI010000039.1 GCA_025351205.1 Deinococcus sp. | reverse complement strand
CTTCGCCACCTCGCTCGCCAGTCTGGCGCGGGCCTACAGCCGCCCCGGTCTGAGCGGGTCGGTGTACCGCCGGGCGCTGCAAGACACCCGGATTCCGCTGGACATGCTTCCCCACGAGTTCGAGCGGCTACAGAAGACCAGGGACACCGGCTTCGGAGGCAAGTTCTGGCAGGAGACCCGCGTTCGCCGCGTCAACCCGGCACAGACCCTGTTCAGCGAGGCGGTCACGCTGCCCCTGGCCGGTGATTGAGTTAGCCGGTGATTGAGCTGGCCTGATGACTGGACCGTCAACCGATCTGACAGGCTTGCTCTTCCCCTCTACCCTTATGGGAGAGGGGCCTCGCGCAGCGAGGGGGTGAGGGGGTAACTGGGCCTGCCCCTGAGTGGCGCTGACCCAGAACCCTCTCTGAGCGCCCGCCTCCGCTATACTGCCCCCATTTGAACAATCAACCACCATCAGGTCTGGCGGGAGCGCCATGAGCGGAAGCATCCACATCACCGAGGGGGCGCTGGCCGCTCTGATCGGGCTGACCGCCCACGAGATTCCCGGCGTGGTGGGCATGGCCCCGGCCAACCTGCGAGAGGGCATTCAGCGAGTTCTCGGGCGGGCGCAGTCGCGCGACGGCGTGGTGATCGGGCGCGAAGGCGCGGGCAGCAAGGAAAACGCCGCTGGCCGCTACACCGCCGACCTGTACGTGGTGGTGGCCTACGGGGTCAGCATTCCCACCGTGGCGAACAACATCGTCGAGCGGGTCGAGCACGTGGTCAGGTCGCAGGCGGGCATCGAGCTGGCCGCCACGCGGGTTCACGCCGTGGGGGTGTCGCATGCCTGAGACCGTGCCCACGCCCGCCCGCCTGGCCTCGGCCCACCTGACGCCCGCCCAGCTGGCCGCCGCCTTCAGGTACGCCACCGACTGGCTGGGCGTGTTCCGCGAACAGGTCAATGCGCTCAACGTGTACCCGGTGCCCGACGGTGATACGGGCACCAACATGCACCTGACCATGCAGAGCGTGCGCCGCGAACTCGACACCGCGCCAGAAACCAGCATGCCAGCGGTGGCCAAGGCGATTGCCTACGGCGCGCTGCTGGGCGCGCGCGGCAACAGCGGCGTGATCCTCAGCCAGCTGCTGAAAGGCTTCTCGGACAGCATCCGCGAGCTGGGCAATGTCAACGCCGCGCAACTGATCTCGGCGCTCCAGGCCGCCCAGAAGGCGGGGTACGGCGCGGTCATGAAGCCCGTCGAGGGCACCATTCTGAGCGTGGCGCGCGGGCTGGCCGACGGTGCAAAAGGCGACACCCCCGAACTGGTGCTGGAAAACGCCCTGATCGCCGGGCAGGCGGCCCTCGATTACACGCCCGAACAGCTGCCGGTGCTCAAGCAGGCGGGCGTGGTGGACAGCGGCGGACAGGGCTATCTGTACGTCATCCAGGGGCTGCTTGCCTCTCTGCGCGGCGACGCGCTGCCGCCCGCGCCCGAGGTGATCGCCTACGCCCAGGAGGGCTTCGAGAACGAAGAGTTCGGCTACTGCACCGAGTTCCTGATGGAGAAGGCCACCATGCCCATCGAGGGCATCCGGGAACTGGTGGCTCCCTTTGGGGACAGTCTGCTGGTGGTGGGCGCGGAAGGCTACGTCAAAGGGCACATCCACACCAACGATCCCGACGCGCTGCTGGCCACCGTGGCGCGGCATGGCCGGATGCTGAAGACCAAAGTGGAAGACATGAGTGAGCAGCACACCGAGATTCTGGCCCAGGCCGGAAGCACCGCCCGCGCCGAAGAAGAGCTGCCCAAATCGGGCCTGGTGGCGGTGGCTAGCGGCTACGGGCTGGTCAAGCTGTTCCGCAGTCTGGGGGCGCGCATCGTGTCGGGCGGGCAGACCGCCAATCCCAGCGTGCAGGACATCGTGGACGCGGCCCGCAGCGTGAGTGCTACGCAGGTGATCATTCTGCCCAACAACAAGAATGTGCTGATGGCCGCCCAGAAGGCCGCCGAGCTGCTGGAAGGCCGGGGCGTGGTGGTGCCGACGCGCACGCTGGGGCAGGGCATCGGGGCGGCGCTGGCCTTCAGCGCGGGCACGCCCGCCCCCGAGCTGGCCGCCAGCATGCAGGAGGCCGCCGGGGCCGTGACCACCTTCGAGGTGACGCGCGCCAGCCGCACCACCAGCGTGACCAGCAAAGACGGCAAGCAGATCGATATTACCGACGGCGACGTGATCGGCCTGATGGACGACGACCTGATCCACGCGGGCGGCAGCAGCGAGGACGCGGTGATGGCGATGCTCACGCAGCATTACGCCGGGCAGGAGATCATCACGGTCTTTACCGGGGCCAGCGTGACCGCCGAGGCGCAGCAAGGGCTGTCGGGGCGACTGAAAGCAGAGTTCCCGATGGCCGAGACCGAGACGCACGCGGGCGGGCCAGACTTATATGACTATTTGGTGACAATGGAATAGGACACCGGATTAACAGAGGCAGGGCACTCTGAATAGGTTGAGTGCCCTGCCTTTTTTTGAATAAGCGTTGATTGAGTATTGATTGCTGGGGGCATTGTCGAACCCGTTACTTGGAATGCCCAGCCTGTTCACCCCCTCTTTGCGAGCTGTACCAGTCCCAACTTCCCCCCTCCGCAAGCGGCTGTGCCAGTCAAGGGGGAGGGGCTGACGGCCAGGGGGGACAGTTGCGTTCGCTGCACCCGGACGCCCCCTCACCCCGCTGCTTCGCAGCGCCCCTCTCCCGGAGGTAGAGGGGTAAACGGCCAGGGCGGGTGGATTGAGGTCGGGCCTGCTCGGTGGTCCCCTCTCCCCCTCGCTGCGCAAGGCCCCTCTCCCGCCGGGGGCGAGGGGTACACGGCTAAGGCTCTGGGTTAAAAACTGGTCGTCAGAATGCACTTGCAAGACTTCCACACTGCATTCGCACAGCCTTCGGCGGATCAAAGCCGCGCCCTGGCAATTCCGTTGTTGAGGTGTCCCCGCAACCTCGCCAGCGTCAAGAAGCGGATTTCCGCCTTCCAGATGCGTAAAACCAGGGTCAATACCCCGCCAGATGAGCCGACGCGCCTTGCCAACAGCGCAGCGCTTGACGTGCTTCTAAGCCCCCCCTACCCGGTGGGGTAGGGGGCTGGGGGGTGGGGCAAGGCAAATGCTCAAAGCCCTCGCCCAGCAAAACATTCCAACTCAACTTTTCACCACCGCATTCATGAACGGAGCCAGTGCCTCCTGAAACGCCTCGAAGCCCGCGAAGTCGAGCTGCTGCTCATTGTCGCTCAGGGCGGTGGCCGGGCTGGGATGCACCTCGACGTGAATACCGTCTGCCCCGACAGCCAAGGCCGCGCGGGCCAGCGGAATTAGCAGGTCGCGGCGTCCGGCGGCGTGCGTCACGTCCACGATCACCGGCAGATGGGTCTCCTGCTTGGCCAGCGCCACGGCGCTCAAATCGAGGGTGTTGCGCGTCCATTTCTCGAAGGTGCGGATGCCGCGCTCACACAGGATGACCTCGCGGTTGCCCTCGTTCAGAATGTACTCGGCGGCATACAGCCACTCCTCGATGGTGGCCGCGAAGCCGCGCTTGAGCAGCACCGGCCTGCGGGCGCGGCCCACCTCGCGCAGCAGGGCGAAGTTGTGCATGTTGCGCGCCCCCACCTGGAGCACGTCGGCGTATTCGGCGACCACTTCCACGTCGCGGGTGTCCATGACTTCGGTCACGAAAATCTGGCCGTTTTCACGCGCCGCCCCGGCCCCGATGATCAGGCCGTCGATGCCCATGCCCTGAAAACCGTAGGGGCTGGTGCGCGGCTTGTAGGCCCCGCCACGCAGCATCTTCACGCCCCGGCTCGCCAGAAAGCGGGCCGCGCTGTCCATCTGCTCCTCGCTCTCGATGCTGCACGGCCCGGCCAGGATGATGGGCGGACTGTCTCCGCCGATGGTGACGGGGCCGATGTGCAGCACGGTGTCGGCCTTCTGCATCTTGCGCGACACCAGCAGCTGCTTCTTGTCGTTGGCCTCCTCTAAGTCCAGGCTGGCCTTGAAGATCTCCTTGAAGATGGCCTTGACCGCCGCCGCCGTGAAGGGGCCGGGATTCAGGGTCTCCAGCTCGCGGAACTGCTTCTCCTCGCGCTGGGGGTCGTAGTGCTGCGGGCGGCCCTCCAGGGTCTTGGCGTGGCCGATCTGGGCCACCACCTCGCCCCGGCGGCTGAGCAGCGTCAGAAGGTCACGGTTGATGTCATCGACCTGGCTTCTCAGGTCTTCGATGGAGGCTGTGGGATTCATGCCCAGATTGTAGTGAACCCCGCCGTGCAGGGGGCGGGGTTCACATAGTCAATTGCACCTGTCTGTCAGGTTACGCGCCCGCGAACGGGTCGCCGGCGCTCAGCTCGGCCACCTCGCGCTTCCGGAACACCCGCGAGAGCAGCACGCCCAGCTCGTAAAGCAGGTACAGCGGCCCGGCAAACAGCGACATGTTCACGGGGTCGGTGGTCGGCGTGATGATGGCCCCGGCGATCAGGCAGGCGATGAAGGCGAACTTGCGGACCTTGCCCAGCATCACGTGATTCACGACGCCGATCTTGGTCAGCACCACGGCCAGGATCGGCATCTCGAAAAACAGCCCGAAGGCCACCATGACCGTCGTGACCTGCCCGATATACACGCCGATGCTGTAAAAGCCCGCCACCGTGCCGCCCAGGAAGTCCACCAGAAACTTGACCATCGGGGGTACAATCAGGTAATAAGCAGTGAGCACGCCAAGAATAAAACTCACACCCGCACCCACGATGAAGGGCGCAGCCCACTTCTTCTCTTCCTGATACAGACCAGGCGCGATAAACATCCAGATCTGGTGCAGGATAAACGGCAGCGCGATGGCGAGGCCCGCCCAGAGCGCGATGTTGAAGCTCATCAGGAGTTGCTCTGGAAGCTGTGTCGCAACCAGCTGAACTTTGCCCGCCTTGTACAGGTTGGTGTGGGTCAGCGGGGCCTGGAGCAGCACGATGATGCGCGGCACGAAGTTCCAGGCCACGCCCAGGCCCACGGCCAGAAAGATCAGCGAGTACAGCAGCCGGGTCCGCAGTTCCTCAAGGTGTTCGAGCAGCGGCGCACTCTTGTCCAGCATGCCCTGTAGATTGTTGTCGCTCATGCCCGGCCCCCCGCTCAGCGCCGGTCTTCAGGCTTGACCACAGTCACGCCGTCGTCTTTGCTGGCGGTGCTGCGGAATTCCTTGATGCCCTGGCCCAGCCCCTTGCCGATCTCGGGCAACTTTCTGGCCCCGAACAGCAACACCACGACCACCACGATCAGCAGAATTTCAACGATGCCCATAACGGTTTCTCCTTGTCCAGCAGCCCCGTCAGGCCGGGGCGAAAGATGATAAATCGAGATGAAAGTCGGCGAGCAGTTCAGCCTCAGATCAGTTCAGGGCGGAGCCGGGCGGCGTGGACAGTGAAAGACATCGTAAAGAGATCGGCTGTGGACGAGGCCGCCCGTACCTGCTCTACCCTTCCAGTTATACGCGCCCGCGCCCGGACTGGATGTGCGGAACCCATCCAAAGCGGCCTGACTTTAAGAAAAAGTAAGGGTCGGGGTTCTGAACAGACGCATTCCAGGTTGCCCTGTGGGGCGTTTCAGCGTGGCCGCGACAGCCAGCCTGCCAGCCAGGGCAGTTTGACCGCGACCCTGTCGCCAAAACCTGTCCAGTAGCGGCGCGACCAGCCCTCCAGGGTGCGCTGCTGGCCGCGCGCCACCGCCAGCGCCCCCTCGGGCACGTCGCTCGTCACGGTGCTGCCCGCCGCCACGAAGGAGGCGTCTCCCAGGGTGCGCGGGGCCACGATGGTGCTGTTGCTGCCCACGAAGACGCCCGCCCCGATGGTGGTCTGGTGCTTGTTCAGGCCGTCGTAGTTGGCAATGATGGTGCCCGCCCCGATGTTGCTCTGCTGCCCGATGGTCAAGTCGCCCAGGTAGGCCAGGTGCCCGGCCTTGACGCCCGCGTGCAGGTGGGCGTTCTTGGTTTCTACAAAGTTGCCGACGTGCACGCCCGCCTCCAGCACCGTGCCGGGACGCAGGCGGGCAAACGGCCCCACGTCGCTGCCGCCCGCCACCCGCGCCCCCTGCACCACGCTGTGGGCGTGAATCAGGCTCCCGGCCTCCAGGGTGCTGCC